>JBBQLF010000338.1:0-5770 GCA_038327695.1 Bryobacterales bacterium | reverse complement strand
AGTTGCGCATGTCCTGAAAGGACGAGCCGCCGCCGAAGTGGATGTCGAAACGCTTGCCCTTGGCGGTAAGAAGCGCGGCCATCTCCGCGAGCGCATAGGCCGAGCCCTGCCCGATGTACGGGTCGCGAATGGGAATGACGGCCCTCCAGGCGATCATCGCATCTGGCGGGGCGGTTAAGGGCTCCAGTTGACGCTGGGTGTGGGACGCCTCGGCACCGCGCAGACGCCAGACTCCCCCCGCCAATCTGCGACACTATAATAATGAGCCTCAAGGGAAAGAAGATCGCGATCTTTGTGGACCAGCAGTATCAGGAGATGGAAGTCTGGTACCCCTACTACCGCCTGCTCGAAGAAGGTGCCGAGGTCCATCTCATCGGCGCCGAGGCCGGCAAGACCTACCCCTCCAAGGTCGGCTACCCCTGCACATCCGATAAGTCCTACGACGCCGTCAGCGCCGATGACTATGACGGCCTCATCGCCCCGGGCGGCTTCGCGCCGGACTTCATCCGCCGCCATCCGCAGTCCAGCCACTTCATGCAGCAGATCAACGCCAAGGGCAAACTCGTCGCCGCCATCTGCCACGGCCTCTGGTGCTGCTGCTCGGCCAATGTGCTGCGCGGCAAGCGCGTCACCTCCTTTTTCGCCATCAAGGACGATGTCGTCAACGCCGGCGGCGTCTGGGAAGACTCCGAAGTGGTCGTCGACAAGAACCTCGTCTCCTCGCGCAAACCGGCAGATCTGCCCGCCTTCATGAAGGCCTGTATCGCCGTTCTCGCGGCGCAACCGTAAATGGGCGCCGCCGCCATCTCCGTTCGCGGCCTCACCAAGTTTTACGACGGCTTCCAGGCCGTGCGCGGCATCGACTTCGAAGTCGCCCAGGGCGAGGTGTTCGGCCTGCTCGGCCCCAACGGCGCGGGCAAGACCACCACCGTCGAGATCCTGGAGGGCCTGCGCCCACGCACCGCCGGTGACGTGCGAGTCCTCGGCTTCGACCCCGCTTCGGACTCCCTCGCCGTCAAGGAACGCATCGGCGTCTCGCTCCAGTCCACGCGCCTGCCGGAGAAGATGAAGGTCCTGGAAGCCGTTGAGCTGTTCGCCGCCCTCTATGCCAAGTCCGTCGATCCGGCCACTCTGCTGAAGCGCCTCCAGCTCTGGGATAAGCGCGGGGCTTTCTACTCGACGCTCTCCGGCGGCCAGAAGCAGCGCCTCGCCGTCACCCTCGCCCTGGTGAACGATCCCCAGGTTGTCTTCCTCGACGAGCCCACCACCGGCCTCGATCCTCAGGTGCGCCTGGAGATCCACGCCCTCATCGAGGAAATGCGCGATCAGAACCGGACCATCCTCCTCACCACCCACTACATCGAAGAGGCCGAGCGCCTCTGCCACCGCGTGGCCATCGTCGACGAGGGCAAGATCATCGCCATGGGCAGCCCTCGCGAATTGCAGCAGCGCGTGCTCGGCCACGCCCGCGTGGAGGTCACCACCGTTGAGCCCCTCACCGGCACGCCACCGGAGCCCTACACACCCGCCTTTTCAGCCGACCGCCGCCACATGACCGTCTCGGTGGAAAAGCCCGCCCGCGCCGTCGTCGATCTGGTCAAATGGCTCGAAAGCGAAGGCGCCGAACTCGACGACCTCCACATCAAGCGGCCCACCCTGGAAGACGTCTTCCTCCAGCTCACCGGCAAGACACTGCGTGACTAAGTGGTTCCCACTCCCATGAAGGCTTACTTCGCGTACATAAAAAGCACTCTCCAGTTGACGCTCCGGGACCGGCTCGTGCTGTTCTTCAACTACATGATGCCGCTGGTCTTTTTCATCGCCTTTGGGGAGGGATTCAGCGCCGCCACATCTCGCGGCGCCATTTCGCAAGTGGTCACCATGGTGCTCATGCTGGGCGTGCTGGGCACTGGATTCTTCGGCGGAGGCATGCGCGCCACGGCCGAACGCGAGGCCGGCATTTTGCGCCGCTTCAAGGTGGCCCCCATCACCCCGGCGCCCATCCTCGTCGCCTCGCTATTCACTGGCTGGATCGTCTTTCTCCCGACGGTCGTTTTCTTCCTGGTCATCGCCAACTTGCGCTACGGCATGTCGATGCCCACCCACACCCTGGCCCTTTTCGTGATGGTTAGCGCGGGCGTGGTCGCCTTCCGCGGCATCGGTCTGATCATCGCCTCCGTCGTGAACTCCATGGCCGAAAGCCAGGTGGTGATCCAACTCCTTTATCTCCCCATGCTGATGCTGTCCGGCGCCACCATCCCGCTGAACATCCTGCCGGACTGGTTGCAGTCGGTCGCTCAGTTCCTGCCCTCCACGCACCTCTACATGGGCATGCAGAACATCCTGGTTCGCGGGCAGTCCCTCACCCAAAACTGGGTGCCGCTCGGCGCGCTGATCGCCACCACCCTGATTGCGCTACTGCTCTCGGTGAAGCTCTTCCGGTGGGAGAAGGACGATAAACTCAAGCCCTCCGCCAAGCTCTGGCTGCTGGGCGTGCTGGCGCCGTTTGTGGCGCTCGGCGTGTGGCAGGCGCACTCCAAGGACAACCTGAAAGAGGCGCAGATCCTGGCGCGCCAGATGCGCCGCAGCCAGACCTGGCTCATCAAGGACGCGCGCATCTTCACCGGCACCGGCCGCGTCATTGAGCGCGGTTCCATCCTCTTGAAGGACGGCCGCATTGATGCCATCTTTGAAGGCCCGGCGCCGGATTCCAAGGCGCTCAACGCTGAGCCGGTCGAGGCGTCCGGCAAGACCGTCCTGCCCGGCCTGATCGACACCAACGTGAATCTGTTCCTGCCCGGGTTCGGCGCTCCAAGTCCCGATCCCGCTCAGCAGTCCACGGCCATGGAGAGCGCTCTGAGCGCCTATCTCTATTGCGGCGTCACCGCCATTGGAACCCAGGCCGATCCGATGAAGCTCTCCGCGCAGCTGCAGCGCCGCGTCCGCTCCGGCGAAATCGCCGCCGCCGAAATCATCCTGGTCCCTCTGCCGCCGCCAGACCGGAAATCGCTGGTTCTGCGGGAAGCCATGGCCGGCGGTGACGGCCTGCTCAAGGATACGCTCACTGAGCAGGTGGTCAGACCCGCCGCCATTGAACTGATCCGCTCCTGGGCCGGGGCCCAGAGCGCTGCCGCCGGCCCCGCCGGACCGCTTCCGCCGTCTGGCCCCATCATGACGCTGTCCGGCCTGCCCGGCCTGCCGCACGGCCCCGCCATTCACCGCGAACTCAAGCTCTGGGTCGCCTCCGGCCTCTCCCCCCACGACGCGCTCCTCAACGCTACTTCCCGCGCCGCCCAAGCCCTCGGCGTCGCGGACCGGCTCGGCGTCCTCCGGCCCGGCGCCATAGCGACGCTGCTGATCGTGGAAGGCAATCCGCTGGAGGATATTTCCGCCACCAGCCACGTCTGGAGCGTCATTTTCCAAGGCGAGCGCGTGCGCCGGGATGACCTGCTCGCGGACCGGAAGTAGCTCAGCCGGCCACCGCCCGGTTCCACAGGAACATCTGCAGGAAGGCGTAGGCCGTCAGCGCCACCGCCGCCCAGCAGACCCAGCCCCAGATCTGTTCCCGGACCACCGCGAACGCCTTCGGCGTCCCCGTAATCCAGGCCGTCACGATCCCTGTGGCCAGTCCGCCGACATGCGCCGCGTTGTCCACGCGGAAAAAGGGCAGCAGCCCCCAAAGCAGGCCATACACGGCCCAGCGGATGTAAAACTCCTTGATGGCTGCCGCGTCATGCGATCCGCGATGCAGCAGCCCCACGGTGATCATTGCGCCGATCAGGCCGAACAAGCCGGCCGACGCCCCCACGGAAACGCTCCGCGTCCAGAACATGCTTGCCAGGAATCCGCCCACCGTCGAGCACAGATAGATCACCACCATGCGCCGCGCGCCGTAAATCTCCTCGGCGTGCCGGCCCACGTCCATCAACGCCCACGAGTTGAACACAATGTGCATCAACCCGCCGTGCAGGAATCCGGCCGTGATCAGGCGCCACCACTGGCCGGCAAACACAAAGTCCGGCCGCGCCGCGCCATACAGGGTCAACGCCGCTATCTCGCCCATCTTCGTGGAGGCGAGCATCGTCACCAGAAACATCCCCACATTGATCGTCAGGATCAGTACCGTGGCGAACTGCCCGCCCGGGATGAGTCCGCCCAGCAGGTCGCCGGCGCTCCGTAAATCGATTGCTTTGGGACCAACGGGCGTGTCGCAGTACGGACAGACCTTGTCGCTGGTGGTGATAAAGGCCCGGCAATGCGGGCACATTCGGCGATTGTCCACTGATTCCATTGTACCTGCCGGGCGAGTCCGGGGCTCTAAGGTGGTTCGCCGGGCCCACTAAGAGGAATGGCTGATTTGTACTGCGTCGCGGCCATGATCTACTGAGGCTGGGCTATCATATGAAGCGCAACCTCATGCCGCTGCTGGGCGTGGCCTTTGTGGCCGCCATCGTGGCAACCGGCATCTTTTACGGACTGCTGATCCCCCGCCTCCGCGGCACGGCGCCGGCCGCGTCGCCGCGCACGGAGGTTGTCTCCGCCAGGGCCCTGGATCGCGGCGCCACCCTGCGGGCCGAAGACCTGCGCGTGGTGGAGCGGTCTGATCCGGAATCGCCCGCCCGGGCCGTCGCCGGCCTGGAGCAGGCCGTCGGTCTGACGCTGCTGGAGCCGGTCTCTGCCAACCAGCCCATCACGGAAACCCTGCTGGCGCAGCGCGGCGCGGGCGGCGGCGCTTCTCTGGCCATCCCCGCCGGCAAGCGCGCGGTCTCCATCCATCCGCTGGAATCGTCCGGAGTCGTGGCGATGATGCGTTCCGGCAGCCGCATCGATATCCAAGTCCTGCAGCCGGGCGCGCCAGGGCTCGTCCTGCGCCGGCTCCTGGACGATGTGGAAGTGCTCAGCGTCACCGGCCAGGAGAACCCCAGGCCCGTCGTGACGCTGCTGGTCGCGCCGGCCGATGCGGACCGGCTGAGCCTGGCCGACGCATCCATGCAACTGCGGCTGGTGTTGCGGAATCCGAATGACCGCTCTCTGGAGGGGCAGAGAACCCTCTCACCGGCGGATCTCGCCGTGGCGCGGCCTTAGACTGTGATGCTCGCCGCAATCATCCTCGCCCTGATGTTTGGCGGCGCGTTTCTAACCGCGCTGCTGGCGGCGTCGTTTTACTGGGCGTACCTCCAGGTGCGCGCGCAGCAGGCCAACACGCAGCCCACCGGCCCAGGGGCCGTGTTGCGCGATGAAGACCTCAGCACCATCCGGGTCTGGGCCGCCTTGCTGGAACGCTTCAGCCACATTGAGGCTCTGCGCCGCCTCTTGCAGGAGGCCGATCTGAAATGGTCAGTCGGCCGCGTCACCCTGCTGATGCTGTTGGGCGGCTCTACCACCGCGACATTCGCCTGGCAACTCGGCTTCGTCCCGCTGCTACCCGGCGCGCTGCTGGCCGGCCTCGCCGTGCTGGCGCCTTACTTCTACATCCGCCGCCGCCGCCGCCAGCGCTTCGAAGCTTTCGCCGCCCAGTTTCCAGAGGCGCTCGACTCGCTCACACGGGCGCTGAAATCCGGCCACCCCCTGTCCACTGCCGTGGAGATGCTCGCCCTGGAGCAACCTGAGCCGCTCTCTTCGGAGATGCGCCGAACCCGGGAGGAGCCCCTCGCGGCTCCTTCGCCCTCGGCTCCTTCCCCGACGGCCGGCCCGGCCTCCTTGCCGGAGGGCATCTCGGTGAGCGTGCTCCAGACCCGTGCCGACCTGCCACAGCGGCGTCTCGAGATCT
>JBBQLF010000337.1:0-5772 GCA_038327695.1 Bryobacterales bacterium | reverse complement strand
GTCCGCGCTCCCTCGGGCTGCTTTTCCAGGCGGACCGTGAAGAAGAACTCCGAGCCCCTGCCTTCTTCGGTTTGCACGCCGATTTCTCCGCCCATCAGCTCGGCCAGTTGCCTGGAGATGGCCAGCCCCAGCCCGGTGCCGCCGTATTTCCGGGTGGTGGAGGCGTCTACCTGGCTGAACTTCGTGAAAAGCATGCCGATCTTGTCTCTCGGAATACCGATGCCCGTGTCGCGCACCGAAAAGCGCAGTAGCACTCGCTCGTCCGTCTCCGATTCCCGTCTGGCGCGAACCACCACCTCGCCCTTCTGGGTGAACTTCATGGCGTTGCCCGTCAGGTTGGTGAGGATCTGGCGCAGACGGCCCGGATCGCCGCGCAGCAGTACCGGCGTCCCCGGATCTGCGGCGCAAAGCCACTCGATTCCCTTTTCGCGGGCCTGCTCGGCAATGGTCGCGGCGAAGTCGTCCAGCAGGATCGAAAGATCGAAGTCCAACGTCTCCAGTTCAAGTTTCCCTGCCTCGATCTTGGAAAAGTCCAGGATGTCGTTGATGATTCCCAGCAGCGACTCGCCGCTGCTGCGCACGATCTCGGCGAAACGCCGCTGGTCGCCGGCCAACTCAGTATCCAATAGCAGCCCGGTCATGCCGATGACGCCGTTCATGGGCGTGCGGATCTCGTGGCTCATGTTGGCCAGGAACTCGCTCTTGGCCACGTTGGCCGACTCGGCGCGCTCCTTGGCCAAACTCAGTTCTTCCACCAGGCGCGCCAGTTCGGCGCTGTTTCTTCCCTGTGCCTCGCTGGCCGCCTCCAACTCGATCATGTGACGTTGGATCAGATCCTCCGCCCGGGCCGCCTCGGTGACGTCGAACAGAGCGCTGCGCAGACCCCGGATCTCCCCCGTCTCGCTTCGAACCAGCCGGTCATGGATCTCCACCAGCAACTCGGCGCCGTCGCGCCGGATGTAGCGGCGCCGGACGGGCGCCAGGGGTTGCGCGCCAGACAGTTTCGCGCTAACAGCCTGGCGGCTGGCATCCCGATCCGCCCCGGCGACCAAGTCACACGCCGGCCGGCCCAGTAGCTCAGCGGCCGGGTATCCCAGCAGAGCGCACTCGGCCGCGTTCACCCGGCGCACGATGCCATCCACATCCAGCTCGTGATACGCTACCGGCGCCTGCTCGAACAAATCGACGAAAACCGCTTCTTTCTTAAGACGCTCCTGCCGGAGATCCTCCTCCGCCTGCCGGCGCACGAAGGCTGCACCAATATGGCTGGCGATTCCTTCCAAGTCGTGGAGTGCATCCTGGCTGAACACGCCCTTCCTTCGGTCGTTGAGTTGCAGCAGGCCCACAATCCGCCGCTGTTCACGGATGGGCACCAGCGCCACGGAAGCAAAGCCCTCGTGGATGCACCGGTTGCGCGGGTGAAGCCTGGGATCCTCGCTGGCCGGAAGATCGAGCAGCGGAAAGGAATTGTTGGTGCAGAAACTTCCGCCCGGTGTGAAGAGCGGATTGGACGCATCGGTCTTTCCGGATATGACCAGGCCGCAGGTGCATTCCAGGCAGACTTCGCCCTCCCGATCCCGGCAAACGCAGCCATCGGGGCCGCGCTCCACCAGCGTGTTTTCCGTGAGCAGAAAATTGCTCGAAAAACCCTCCTGGACAGAATACGGGAAGTCATCCCCGCTTTGGAGCCGTATCCCCACGGCATCGCAACCCGTGGCTTGCTTCACGGCGGCGAGAATACGCTGGATCGAATCCTGAAAGTCCACCGATTCGTTGAGTATCTCCGGCACTTTGCCGGAAAGACTCCGGTAAAGCTCCGCCTGCTTGCGCGCGGTGATGTCGCGCACGATGCCCACTGAGTGCCAGCCATCTTCCAGGTGAAGCGCGGAGAGGGACAGCTCGACCGGGACCTCTTCTCCATTCCTGCGGCAGGCCTGCACATCGAGGGTCTTGTCCATGGCGTTGCCCTGACCCGTTTTCAGGAACCTGGCAAAGCCGGCATGATGCGCGTCATGGTAGCGCCCCGGCACAAGAAGTTGATGCAAATTCCGGCCGATCGCTTCCTCGCTGGTGTAACCGAAGATACGTTCCGCCGCCTGATTCCAAAACGATATACGCCCCGTGGGGTCCATCAGCAGTATCGCGTCCCGGGCGGATTCCGTGATGGCGCGCAGACGCTCCCAGTTCGCCTGCAGATCCATCTGTTGGGCGCGGATGCCGCGGTCGGTGCGGCGCAGCAGGACAAAGAAGAATCCGAACAGTCCGGACAGCAGCACCAGCCCGCCCGCGGCCGCCACAATCATCAGCCGATTCTGCGCCGCAAGCAGCGCGGAAATGTCGTGCAGCACCAGCAGATCGCCCACCTCGGCGCCGGAGGCGTCCGTCAGCGGCACGGCCATGACCCGCCACGTGCCGCCATTGAACTCCGTTTCGGCGGTTACGCTCCCGTGCGCATGGCCCGCATCTCCGGCGAAACGCCCGGCTTGGGCGGGGAACGGGGAGAGGGACGAGTAGATCAGCACATCCCGGGCAAAGCGGCTCCAGTCGGCCTCCCGGCCAAGCCGTTTCATGCCCGCTTCCCAAGCGGTCCGGTCTACGGCGCTCTTGCGGACGGCAACCGCCAGTTCGACTGCCGCTTGCTTGTGAATACCGGTCAGGACGTTCTCCATGTCCTTGCCGAGTTCCAGGTAACCGATGAGCGCGCCGCCGTCATAGACCGGCCGCACCACCCAAAGAGTAAAAACGCCCAACGGCTCCAATTCGATCCCCGAAGCGGTCTTGCCGCTGCGCTCGGCCTGGCGCGCAGTGAAGCGGTCGAAGCGGTCGCCGTACTCATCCGGGTTGTGGACGCGCAGCAGGCAGACGCGATCCGGATCGGAAAATTGGAAATGGGTGATGCCGTGCCCGGCTTTAAGCCGCGCGAAAACCGGCCCGTAGCCGGTTAGCAGGCGCTCCCGGTCCCTGGCCTTGAGCGCCCCCAGCAGGTTCGGTTCCCGGACCAGGACCTCTTCCAGAGCCTCCAGCGCCTGGGACTGAGCGGCCAGCAGTCCGGCCAGGCCGCCGGCAGCTTCCTCCATGACCAGCTGGCTGGATGCGCTCACTCTCTCCTTCTGCTCGATGACCATCACTGCACCGAAACCGGCGGCCAGAACGAGCAGCACGGCGGCCAGCGGGACCATGAGACGGCGCTGGACCGGCTGGATCGAAGCGCTCGACTCGGACCGGGCCGCGAAGATTCCCGCCGCCACCAAGATCAGCAGCGCCAGCATCAAGCCCACGGGGAGGGCCGTCAGGGCGGCGGCCTCCCATTTCCAGATGCGGGCGTCGATGTCCATTCCCAGCACGGCAAGGATCTCGCCGGATTGCGGGTCGGTCAACGGGACCAGCGCCGAAACCCAGGTTCCCCAGCGGTCGGCGACCGGACCTTCCACGGTCTCGGCCCGGGTGTTGAATATGCGTCGAAATCCTTCCGGTGCCTCGCCATAGACCTGCCCGGGCGGGGAGTAGTCCGGGGAAGTGGGCGGCTCGCTGTCCATGAAGATGAACAGCGTGCCGTCGGCCTTGCGGCCCAGGAGATAGATGAACCGGCACTTCCCGCTGGCCTGCAGGACCAGAGATAGTTGCCTCTTGAGCCGCAGGTAATTCGGTGACGCGAGGTCAGTTGTCGTGCCGGTCAGCGCCTTGATCTGGCCGGGGTCCAGAGCCTTCGCCACCAGGCGCGCCCGCCCGAGCAGATCCTCGCGCTGTTCGCGGTTGGCACGCGCCACCGTCCACCAGGCAAACAACGCCACGGCCATCAGGGCCACCGCAGCCAGTGCCTGAAGGGGCCTGGAGGCTTTTGGCCCGCCTCCTTGGTGCTGCTCTCGCTTCATGATCGGGTTCCTTGCTGCCCAACCGGCCGGAATACGTTACGAACTGGACATATCGGCTTCGCCACAGAATGCTTGAAAGAAAGCCGCATTCCGGAGCTTCCCGTCCATTGACAGCCGCCTCTCACTCCCCATCCCCGCTTGCCGGACAGTGCCACCACTGGCACATCCGTTGGCGGCACAACCGGCACCGTCAGGCTTCCGGAAGTTCAACCAGGGTGATCCAGAAGACGCCGTCCGGCGTGCGGTACGCCGCGCGCTCAATGACGGCTTTGCCGCCGCAGAGTCTCAGGCTGTAGTCGCTGCCCTCCACCACCGAAGGCATCGACAACACGACGCCGTGCGGCAGCACCGATTTTAGGTTGCCCCCCAGCATGTTCGCCAGTTCGCCCATGGTGTCCCGCACGTCGTCGTTGACTTCTTCCGGCACGGGAAGCGTCATCAGGCGGCTGGCGAAATGGCAGGCTTGGCCGTGATCGCACTCTAGCAGCACCGCGCCTCTCCAGGCCCCGGCCAGATACACCGCCCCGGTCAGCCGGTCCCTGGCAGGCCGCCATTCCTCCTTGGCCGGTTGCAGCTCGATACCGAGCATGGTATCGAAGATACCGTGCGCGATCCGTCCCAAATCCTCTTTGTACGTGTCTAGGGAAAATGCCGTTGGCATGTGTTTCTCCTTGGGCTCAGGGACAACGATAGAAAACGGTCTTGCCGATGGCGGTACGCTGGTAGACCTCGTCCAGCCCCAACGTTGTCTCGCTGCCGCCCAACAGCAGGTAGCCGCCTCCGAACAGGGTGCCGCGGATGTCGGCGAGTATCTTCTTTTTCGTTGCGGCGTCGAAGTAAATCATTACGTTGCGGCAGAAGACCACGTCGAAAGGACCCAACGCGCGCATGCTCTGGCGCAGGTCGAAGCTCTCGAAACGGACCATCCGCCGGACCTCGTCTTTCAGTTGCCACTCCAAGCCCGCCCGCGTGAAGTATTTCACCAGGTATTGCACCGGGAGCCCGCGGTTTACTTCGATCTGGGGGAACCGGCCGCTTCGCGCCCGATCCAGCACCTTGGTGGAGAGGTCGGTGCCGAGGATTTGAATGTTCCAGTCCCCCAGGCCCATCTCCAAGAGCATGATGGCCAGACTGTAGGCTTCCTGGCCGGTGGAAGAAGCCGCCGACCAGAAGGTCATCCGCCGCAAGCCCTGCCGCTGCTCCACCAGCCGCGGGATCACCTCCGTCCGCAGGGCGTCGTATTGCGCCATTTCACGGAAGAACAGCGTTTCGTTGGTGGTCATCGAATCGACCACCTGTTGCTTTACCGTTGAGGAGTTGACCGCCCGGAGCAGCGCGCACAGGTCATTCAACGATCCCAGTTTTTCCCGGGTTACGATGGGCACCAGCCGGGCTTCGATCAGGTACTGCTTGTCCTGGTCCAGGACAATTCCCGACTCCCGGTAGACGTACTCCTGCAAGAACCGGTAGTTGCCTGGGTCCAGCGCGGCCGCGCCGCCTGCCGCCGGAGGATTTGGTATGGTGCTTATGCTCATGGATCCTCAATACCCGCCGATCTGCCGGAGAATCTCCGGCACCACTCCGTCGAGCGGGGTTACGCAGTCCGCCAGTCCGGCGCCCACCACCGCTCCGGGCATCCCCCAGACGACGCTCGTCGCCTGGTCCTGCGCGATGACATACGCTCCCAGCGCCTTCAAAGACTGGACCCCGCGCATCCCGTCCTGCCCCATACCGGTGAGGACCACCGCCAGGGCGGCTCCTCCGTAGACCTCCGATACGGACCGGAACATAACATCCACCGCCGGGCGGCAGGAGTTCTCCGGCGGCGACTGGTCCAGACAGGCCTTCACCGCTTCGCCTTCCTTCCTGACCCGCAGGTGGTAGTCCCCAGCCGCGATCA
>JBBQLF010000336.1:0-5798 GCA_038327695.1 Bryobacterales bacterium | reverse complement strand
TGATGGGCGACAATTAGAAAGCGCCTCCAACGACAACTATCCAAGCAGCACTCGTAGCGGGTGTATCGCCCTCTAGCAGAACAAGGCCGCGGAGCGTCCTTGAAATGGGGCTTCGCCCCAAACCCCAGGATTTGCCGCATGGTGCCAGCCCAAGCTATTTCAGTCCCGGCGCTGACTGCAGCGCGCCTCAGTAGGCACCTCTCACTGGTGACAGCCGGCTGCAAGTAATTGCCGTTTTGGCCGAGTCTAATTGTCGCCGAACAGCTCCGAATGGTATCCGCGCGAGATGTACCGCTCCGGCGATAAGCGCGGGGTCTTCCAGCATCATGTGGCCAAGTACGGCCCGCAGTCCAAGTTCGGCTATAAGGACTTCATCCCCATGTTCAGGGCCGAGAAGTACTCGCCGCAGGACTGGGCCCAGCTCTTCAAAAACTCCGGCGCCAAATTCGTGATGCCCGTGGCCGAGCACCACGACGGCTTCCAGATGTACGCCTCCGATCTCTCCAACTGGAACGCCGCCAAGATGGGACCGAAGCGGGACCTCGTCGGCGATCTGGCCAAGGAAGTCCGCAAGCAGGGCCTGCACTTCGCCGCATCGTCGCACCGCGCCGAGCACTGGTTCTTCATCCTAAATCCGGCAGTTGCGACCGTCAGAATCCGCCATCTACGTGTAGCCGCAACTGGTTGCAGCAAAAACGGTTGTCACCCAGAAGATGATCTGCGCAGCAGTTGGAACCTGGTGGCGGCAAACGCCGAACTGGGTGCGGCGGGGGCCGAACTGCCGTTTTTAGGTTCATGGAGGGCGGCATGACGTTTGACTCCGACGTCAAAGACCCCAACTTCGCCGGCTTCTACGGCCCGGCCCAGCCGAAGCGCCTGCCCGGCGCCAAGGCCGACAAGCAGCCCAGCGAGAAGCACATGAAGGACTGGCTGGCCCGCACTTGCGAACTCGTCGACAATTACAAGCCGGAAGTGGTCTGGTTCGATTGGTGGATCGAAGAGCCCGCCTGGGCGCCTTACCTTTAGAAGTTCGCCGCCTTCTATTACAACCGCGGCGCCGAGTGGGGCAAGCCCACCGCCATCAACTACAAGAAGAAGGCGTTCCCAGAGAAGGCAGCCGTGTACGGCATCGAGCGCGGCAAGCTCGATCAGCTCCGCCCCTACGTCTGGCAGACCGATACTTCCATCGGCCTGAAGAGCTGGAGCTATGTGGAGGGCGAGACCTTCCGCAGCGCCAACTCGCTGGTGGATGACCTCATCGACATCACCAGCAAGAACGGCCTGCTGCTGCTCAACATCGGCCCGCGCGCCGACGGCACCATCCCGGACGAAGTCCGCGCCACTCTGCTCAACATCGGCAAATGGCTCAACGTCAACGGCGAGGCCATCTACGGCACGCGCCCGTACCAGGTGTTTGGTGAAGGCCCCACGAAGGCTTCGGCACTCGCGAGAAACGACCCACCTCTGCTCGCCAAAACTGACCCACTCAGGCCGCTGCCCCACAGGACGTTTCGGCTGGCCGCGCCACGCGGCATTCGCCGTGGATGATAATGCCACACAAACTGGTTACAGGAAACAAGAGACTTACGCGCCAGCGGCGCGGATGATGTCGCCAGCCCCGCGCCACGCCACGTGGCAGAACCGGTTTTCGGCGTGGGCAACTCTAAATGAGCAGAGGTGGGTCATTTCTCGTGAGCGCCGAGGCGAAGGTACTGACTGGCGGCTTCACGGACTCCAAGCAGAAGGACTTCACTGCCGCCGACCTCCGCTTCACCACTAAGGGCAACACACTTTACGCCATCGCGCTGGATTGGCCCACCGCGCCGTTCACCATCAATCCGTGGATTCGTCGCGCAAGGTAGCCAGCGTCACGCTCCTGGGCTCAACGGAGAAGGTAGCCTTCGAGCAGAGCCCGCAGGGCCTGAAGGTGACGCTACCCCAGGCGAAACCGGGCGATTACGCCTACGTTCTCAAGATTCAGTGATCTGCTCCGGCGGGGGGCAACTCCTGGTCGAAGCAGACCGCCACCTTTCCGCGGCGGTGCGCACAGCGAGTTCTGCCAAACAAGTCACGCACCGGCTGGAGTGGTGGCTTCCTGCTGGACGCGGAGCCAATCGAGCTGCACGTCTTGGAGCTTTGGAGTTGCGCTCAGAATCGCCGGTGTCACCCATTCGCCACTCCAGGGGATGAAAGGAGTCTCGTCGTAGGGAACTCTCAGGTCCAGAAGTGCGGTCGTAATCGACCGGTCGCACAGACGCGAACAGACAAGTCCGGCCTCAAGGTTGTTGTCCCAACGAGCCCCCCAGCCTTTCTTGCATTTCTCAAGAAAGGCGGCTACCCAGCCATATGGGTGCTCCAACCATCTCGACGCCTCGAAAGCAATCCTTCCGGATTGCACGGGCGTGAGCCCGGGCCACCGGCGCACGAGGCACGCGCTATCCTTGAGACGCCCCTCAAGACTGGCGTAGCGCACTCCATGTGCTGGAACAGACTCGCAGACGATGTGATCCGTGCCTGCGTATATCGCGGCGTGCGTGAACCGGGCGTCTCCATACGTAGCGCCCCTGTCCATTTGGAACCTGGCAATGAACCGCTGGCTGGAGTCCGGATGGAGAGGTGCGAACAGCAGCAGGTCGCCAGGGTAGAGCCCTGAAGTGTCTGGGTAGAAGCTCCCGCTGGGCCGCCACCATAGGTTTTTAGTGGATGGAACCCAATTACCACTTGCCGAAGTCTGCGCGTCACGGAGCACGAGCAGTGGCCGCTGATGGCTCAATCTAGGGTCGGCCCCCCGCCGCCGTTTTGTGCTTGGCTGGGACGGAGAGGCGACGGATCTTCCCGCCGGAGACCTCGAATTCGACGGTCTTGCCTTCCCAAGAAACAAAGTTCCGGACAAGATCTTCGGGTGGATCAACGAGATCTCTCAGGAGAAATGCCCCGAGCCGGTTGTCCGTTTCGTCGGCGATGAAGCCGAGTCCATCCGGCGCCAGATCAAACAAAGTTCCCGTATGAAGCAAGGTGTTTCCTCGCTATAATTATACTCCGAAGGGCAGTGTGCAACCGGGCACAGTCCGGACTTTGGCTTTGCCCTCCAAAAAATTGCGGCGTTGCCTACCGGACTGGGTCCAAAATGCCGATAAGACCGCCGGGGGCACTATGAGTCATCACTCCGTTGGAAAGTTGTTCGACCTGGCGCCGGACGGACTGGGCTTCATCGAGCGGAAAGCCTCGCCTCATGTGGTTGCTTTTCATCTCCGGCGGCTGGGCTTTCGCAGCTTCGAAGAGGCTGGCCTGCAAGAGGGAATGCTGGTGCACTTCCATGTGAATGACCAGCATCAGATAGATCGTGTCACGCCGCGCGAGACCGTTCGGCCCAAGCGCCCGCCGGCTCTCCCAGTGAACGGCAAGGGCTGATCCGCAGATCTAAGCCGCCAGTTCCTCGTCAAAGCAGACCGCCACCTTGCCGCAGCGGCCGGAGGCCATCAACGAGTACGCTTGATCCACCTTGTCCAGCGCAAACCGGTGGGTCACCAGATCAGCCGGATGCAGCTTCCACGTCACCAGCCGCTCCACCAGTTCTTCCATCAGCCACGTCGAGGTGACCCAGGACCCGAAGACAGTCTTCTGGTCGTGGATGATGTCCGGTGACGGATTGAACTCCACACGGCCGCCCTCGCCGAGCATCACCATGCGGCCCCACTTGCGGGTGGCGCGAATGGCGGTGGCCCGCGCGTCGTCGTTGGCCGAGCAATCCACGGCCCGCTCCACGCCCGCCCCGCCGGTGAGCTTGCGCACCTCGGCCACGTTGTCCGGCCCCGACATCAGAACCTCGTCGCACAGCCCCAGGTCCTTCGCCAGTTGGAGCCGTTCCGGAATCACGTCGATGCCGATAATCGTGTGCGCGCCGAGCTTGCGGCACAATGCGCCGGTGGCGAGACCCACCGGGCCGAGGCCCGTGATCAGCACAGCGTCATTGCCGCTGATGCCCACTTTCATGAGCCCCTCGTACACCGTGCCGAAGCCGCAGGCCACCTGCGCGCCATCGACAAACGACAGTTCCGGCGGCAGCCAGACCAAGTCCTTTTCCTCGGCCAGCAGGTAATCCGCCATGCCGCCATCGCGCTGCCAGCCATACGCCCGCCGGTACTTCTCGCTGGTGCAGGAGATCATGTAGCCGCGCCGGCAGTCATTGCAGACGCCGCAGCCGGAGATGTGATAGACGATCACACGGTCCCCAGCGCCGAACCGCCGGCAGCCCGGCCCCACTTCCACAATCTGGCCGCACGGCTCATGGCCGGCCACCACGCCCTGATACCCTTCCGGCCCTTTGCCCAGGTGCTCGTGATAGATGCACCGGATATCGGATCCGCAGATCGTCGAGGCCTTCATCCGCAGCAGCACCTCGCCGTGACCTGGCTTCGGCACCGCCACTTCCTTCAGCACTGTCGTGCTATCACCTGGTAAGAACGCGCCCTTCATGATTGCGCTCATGACTTGATGACTCCATCCAGATCCCAAAGGTCTTCCCAGGTCTGGCCGTCACGCCACAAAAACACCTGGCCCTTGATCAGCCGGCAGTTGCGGTCAATGGCGGCAATCTCCGCCATCTCCGCTTGCGTCAAAGGCTCCGTCACCGTGCATTGCAGATTCGCCACGTAGTTCTTCGGCGTCGTCGAGAACGGAATCGGCGTCTGGCCGCGCTGCACCGCCCACTTTACGCACACTACCGCCGGATGCACGCCCAACCGTTTGGCGATCTTAACTATCACCGGATCCTCGGTGGGCGCTGTGTCCTCCGGCGTCCGGTCCCGCTCCGGCCGCGCGGGCGAACCCACCGGGCAGTAGCCCACCGCCTGTACGCCCAACCCGCGGACAAACTGGAAGAACTCCGGTTGCTGGAAATGCGGGTGCAACTCCATCTCGTTGACGGCCGGCTTCACCTTCGCGTCGTGCCACACCATTTTCAGCTTTGGAATCGTCATGTTCGACGTGCCGATGTGCCGGGTCAGCCCCAATGACACCAGCTTCTCCATCTGCCGCCAGGTGCGCATGAAGCTCTCGTGAATGTACGGCTTGGCCTCGGGGCTGCGCTGGCCCACGGAGCACTTCGGCGGGTGGAAGTTCGGAAACGGCCAGTGCACCAGATACAGATCCAGGCACTTCAGCCCCAGGCCGGCCAGCGATTGGCGGCACGATTCGATCACATCGCCCTCGCCGTGCTTGTCGTTCCACAGCTTGGAGGTGACCCAAAGCTCTTCCCGTTTCAGCCCGCCGGCGAACATCTCCGCAAACGCCGTCCCAATCTGCGCCTCGTTGCCGTACACCGATGCGCAATCAATGTGCCGGTAGCCGGCCGCCACGGCGCCCTTCACCGCCCGCGCCACCGCCTTGCCGTCCACATGATCGGATCCAAACGTGCCCAGGCCGATCGCCGGCATCCGCGCTCTTGTGAACAGCGTCCGTTGCGGGACGCGGCCCGGGTCCAGGCTGCCCGGCGCCGGTGCCCAAGCCTAATTCGAAGTAGCTGACATACCTAACATGATCGGCCACAGCGTCGCCGATAGCAAGCCGGCGCCTGCAGTTTCTTCGGAAAAAATCGTTAACTATACCAACGGCTAAGCCAACTCCGCCGATTCGGTGAATCCTCGGGCGCCGCTCCGGAATCTGATCAACAGACCATGAGTACTGACAAGAAGATCATCGCCATCGCCGGCGCCACCGGCGCCCAGGGCGGCGGGCTTGCCCGCGCCATTCTCAGTCACCCGCAGGGCGGCTTCGCGGTCCGCGCCATCACCCGCGAT
>JBBQLF010000335.1:0-5800 GCA_038327695.1 Bryobacterales bacterium | reverse complement strand
AGTGGATGTCGCTGACGAGATCGAGGTCAAATACAAGGCGCTGGCGGATCGGCTGGATGAGTCCACACTTCGGCTGTGGGCTGCCGTTGAGGCGCGTAGCCTCGGACGTGGAGGCGTCAGTACCCCGTTGCTCGCGCGGTGAGCTTGTCGCGCACGACGATTCATGCTGGTCTTGCAGAACTCAGCGGTGCTGCGCCGACGGGCTCAAGGGGCAAGGCGGCGGCGCCCAATCCGGGGCGAGTTCGTGCCGCCGGCGGTGGGCGCAAGAAGCTAATTGTCAGAGATGCGACGCTTCTGAGCGATCTGGATGCGCTGGTCGAACCTACGACGCGAGGGGATCCGCAGTCTGCGCTACGCTGGACCTGCAAGAGCACAACCCGACTGGCCCAGGAGCTCAACCGGCACGGTCACCAAGTCAGCCAGCGCACCGTGTGCGATCTGCTGGCGCAACTTCACTACAGCCTGCAGTCCACGCGCAAGACCCGCGAAGGCTCGCAGCACCCCGGCCGTGACGCACAGTTCAGGCACATCGCCGCGACGGTGGCGCAGTATCAGAGCGCTGGGCAGCCAGTGATCTCGGTGGATACGAAAAAGAAGGAGCAGATCGGTGACTTCAAGAACGGCTTCAAGAACGGCGGGCGCGAATACCAGCCTCGGGGTAAGCCCGAACAAGTGCGTACGCATGACTTCATTGATCCCGAGCTGGGCAAGGTGGCTCCCTATGGTGTGTTTGACCTGACGGCAAACGTTGGCTGGGTCAACGTGGGCATCGACCACGACACAGCCGAGTTCGCGGTGCAGAGCATTCGGCGGTGGTGGCTGGAAATGGGTCAGCCGCTGTACGTTGGAGCGCAGCGATTGCTGATCAAGGACGAACGGCGCAATCTCTATCAGGATGCCGCCGGCTATTCCATGCTGTCGCTCCTCTCAACTTTTCACAAACGTCTGATCGTCTCCGTGGGAGGCGTAATCCTTGTCGCTGCGGGGCTCTCGGCCGACCGCACTAACGTATTTAGCTCGAATGACAAGGCGTTCTACGCCGACCAGGCGACACTCGACTTCGTCCGCCCAGGCCTTGTGGTGAAGATCACGAAGGCCGAGATCGCCGCCGATGGAACAACCACGGCGTGGGTGAAGATCGCCGACCCGAAGGGCGCGGGCCTGGACCGCCTCGGCCTGAAGACGGCGGGCACCATCTCTCTGAGTTTCTTGAACACGTACATCCCGGCTGGCCAGGATGCCTATGTTTCCTACATCACGCGGGTGCGGACGAGCGGTGCTAACACCGTAACTCAGGCGACTGGGGAAAATACCGGCACGTGGACGGAGCTCGCTCCTGGTGAATATTCCTACAAGTTCCTGAACAAGGCGCCGGCCACGATTGACCGGTCAGCGACGCACACCATCGGCGCGTATGGATCCCGAAACCTGTCGTAGTTCTCGCTGCCGACCAACTACGCTGACGCCAAGTTTAACTTCGTGCCGTCCGGCGCACCGGTGACCAGGGTGCGCGACATTGTCCGCACTGCCTCCTGCAATAAGTGTCACGACCAGTTGGCGTTTCATGGAGGTTCGCGCCGCAGCATGGAACTCTGCATCCTCTGCCACCAGCCGCAGACCCCGGATTCCACCACGCTGAACACCACTGATATGCCAGTGATGATCCACAAGATCCACTACGGCGCCAGCCTGCCGAGCGTGAAAGCCGGCACGCCGTACAAGCTAAGTTCGCGCGACTACTCCACCGTTGTGTTCCCCTCGCCTGATATGGCTTGCAAAGTCTGCCACGAGCCTAAAGATGTCGCCGGTGCCACGCAGGACACGAAATGGAAGACCGGTCCAAACAAGGCGGCTTGCGGCGCCTGCCACGACAATGTGAACTTCACCACGGGCGAGAATCATGCCGGCATCCCGCAGCCCTCGGATAACCAGTGCAAGACCTGCCATCAGCCGCAGGGCGAACTGGACTTCGATATCTCAATTTCCGGCGCGCACGTCATTCCGTTGGAATCATCGCTGCTGGACGGCGTCGTGTTCGACATTACCGCCGCCTCCAATGCCGCGGCCGGCAAGAACCCGGTGGTCGGCTTCATCGTCAAAGACAAGAAGGGCAATCCAGTTGATATCACGACGCTGAACAGCCTGCGCCTGTACATGGGCGGACCCACTAGCGATATCGCCGGTTACGTTCGCGAAGACGTTCTGAAGGCCCAGGCCCAAGGAGACGGACGCTACTTCTGGACCTTTGCCGCCACCATCCCGGCGACGGCCAAAGGCACCTGGCAGTTCGGTATCGAGGGCTACCGGACCACCATCGTCCTCGCCGGTACCCAGAAGCAGCGCACCATCCGCGACTACGGCATCAACGACGTGTTCTATGCCGGGCTGGACGGCGCGAAGGCCGAACCGCGGCGCACCGTCACCGCCACCGCCAGCTGCAACAAGTGCCACTACTCGATTGAGTTCCACGGCGGCAACCGCAACACCGTGGAGCAGTGCACCTTCTGCCACAACCCGAGCCTGACGGTGACGGAGAATGGCAAGGCGGTGAGCTTCAATCAAGTGAACATGATCCACCGGTTCCACGAGGAAGTCCGCTATCCGGGCATCCTGAGAAACTGCAACCAGTGCCATGTGAACAACTCGCAGACCCCGCCGCTGGATGCCGGATTGCTTCCGGTGAAGGATGGGCCGGCACCATTTACGCCGGTTCCGCCCACGACCAACGCTTGCCTCGGGTGCCACAACACGCCCGAAGCGTGGAGCCACGCCATGGCCAACACCACCGCCCTTGGTGAGAGCTGCTCAGTCTGCCACGGCAACACGTCTGAGTACTCAGTCAGCAAAGTGCACGCGCAGTAGGCACGTGGGGGCTTCGGCCCCCAACAACATTTCCGCCAGAAAATGTTTGCATTGGGCCCCGTTCAGGACTAAAATAGGGAAGTAGAGTGTTCTAGGACTACTTGCTCTCACTCTCCGAGATAGGGGCCCACTCCGCCTCTCTTTCTTCTAGCCGCCGGCCACTGCTCCTCACAGCGATGGCCGGCTCTTTTCTTTTCAGGACTTGGTTCTATGGATGGAGCAGGGCTTCCACGTGGGCCGTGGCGGCCGCGGCCAGACCGGTGAGGCTGTAGCCGCCTTCGAGGATGCTGAGCAGGCGTCCCCCGGCGCTCAGGGCGGCGATCTCCATGGCGATTTCGGTCAGCTCGCGGAAGTCCTCGTCGCGCAGCACAAAGCGGCCCAGCGGGTCGCCGCGCCGGGAATCGAATCCGGCGGACAGAATCACCAGGTCCGGCCGGAAGGCGGCCATGGCCGGCAGCAATTTCCTGCGAAACGCCCCCACAATTTCAGCGTGGCCCGAACCGGCCGGCAACGGGCAGTTCAAGGTGGTGCCCTTGCCGCTGCTTGCGCCCGTTTCCACCGCCGCCCCGGTGCCGGGATACCACGGGGACTGGTGCGTGCTGAAGAAAAAGACGTTCCGGTCCTCGTAGAAGATGTCCTGCGTGCCGTTGCCGTGGTGGACATCCCAATCGGCGATCAGCACACGCTCCACGCCGTAGACTTTGCGGGCATAGCGGGCGGCGATGGCGGCGTTGTTGAAGACGCAGAAGCCCATGCCGCGCGAGGCGGTGGCGTGATGGCCGGGGGGGCGAACGGCGGCGAAGGCGTTGCGTGTGTGGCCGGTGAGAATGGCGTCCACGCCTGCCAGGGCGGAGCCGGCTCCGAGCGCTGCCACCTCGAATGTGTGCGCGCCGAGCGCGGTATCGCCGGTACTGAGCGTAGCGGCGTGGCGGGCAATGTCGTGCCGGACGGTGGCGAGATAGGCGCGGGTGTGGCAGAGGTGGAGATCGTCGTCGGCAGCTGGGCGGGCGGCAATGTGGGCCAGCCTATCGAAGAGGCCCGCACGGTCGAACGCCTTCTTGAGCGCGCGGTAGCGGTCCGGCGATTCGGGGTGATCCGGGCCGGGGTCGTGCCGGACGAAGGCCGCGTCGAAGACGAGGCCGGTTGGCCCGGCTTGCGGTTTGCCCGGATGGGACATAGGCATCATTGTCCCAGAGTGCGGCACTCCAGAGTTTACGTGTGCAACCGCGGTGGCGAAGCCGGCCGGAACATTGCCGCCTGGAGACGCGTACTAAGAACTGGAAAGCAGGATTGGCGGAGTGAGCGCGTTACTCGAACCCGAAGTGATGGCCGTCCTGGTGGCAACGCCGCCGAAGAGACGCCACAGCCCCCGTATGCACGGCGGCGAGATGCTGCTGGACCTGGCCTGGCAAACGCTGGGCAATCTCCGGCGGAACAAGTTGCGCAGCTTTCTGACTCTGTTCGGAATTGCCTGGGGCATCGCGTCGCTGGTCCTGATGTCGGCCTTGGGCGACGGGTTTCGCCAGGGCCAGCGGAAGAACATGGCTCAGATCGGCGACAACATAGTGTTCGTCTATGGCGGCGTCACCGAGGAACAGGCCGGGGGCCAGCGGGCCGGCCGGCGAATCCGGCTCAAGGAGAAAGATCTCGCCATCATCCGGGCCAACTGCCCGGCGATTCAGGTGGCCGCGGCGGAACACAAAAACTACCAGGTTCCGGCGCGCAGCGCTACGAATTCCGGCCGGTTTCTCTCTCTGGGCGTGACGCCGGACTATCTGAAACTGCGCAACCTTCCGGTGGAGCGCGGACGCACCGTGACCCAGGACGACGTGCGGGAGGGGCGGCGCGTGGCCGTGCTGGGCGCCAGCGTGCGGAAGCAGTTGTTTGAGAAGAAGCCGGCGCCACTGGGCGAACAGTTTTACCTGAACAACTACCCCTACACGGTGATCGGCGTGATGAGCGAGAAGGACCAGAACAGCTCTTACGACGGTTGGGATAACGACAAGATCCTGATACCGGAAAGCGCTCTGTTGCGCGACATGCCGGCCAGCCGCCGCGAATACGCGGAAGGCCGCATCGACGGCTTCCTCTACCGGCCCATGGACGTCGAGCGCTGGCAGGAGGCGCAGGCTCAAGTGAAGGCCGCGCTGGGCCGTCTGTACAACTTCTCTCCGCTGGATCCGGGGGCGCTGCGGATCTTCGATTCCATCGAGAGCGCGCAGATGTTCGATTCCATCTTCAACGCGGGAGAGATTTTCCTGGCGGTGGTGTCTCTGGTGACGCTGTCGTTGGGCGGCGTGGGCGTGATGAACACCATGATGATGGCCGTGGCCGAGCGTACCAATGAAATCGGCCTGAAGAAGGCGCTGGGCGCAACCAGCCGCCGCATTCTACTGGATTTCTTCCTGGAGGGCGTGTTCCTGGCGGTGCTCAGCGGGGCCGGGGGACTTGTGTTGGTCTGGGGTCTGTCGAGCCTGGTCAACTCCCTGCCGATGCCCGCGATGTTTTCCGGTCTGCCCATCCACTGGAACATGCTGGTGTTCGCCACCCTGGCGCTGGGGCTGGTAGCGGTGGCTTCGGCGCTGCCCCCGGCCCGGACCGCGGCGGCAATGACGCCGGTGGAAGCGCTGCGCCACGAGGGCTAGGAGCGGCATTATGACCTGGCGGCACATATTCAACGAGAGCATCGCGGCGCTACGGTTCCACCGGCAGCGGTCCATCTTCACCACCCTGAGCCTGGCCTGGGGCGTCACCTGTTTCGTCATCCTGATCAGCTACGGGGATGGCTTTGAGCGGGCGCTGGTCAAGGCCTTCACTGCCATTGGACAGAACCTGGTGCTGACCATCGGCGGGCAGACCAGCGAGCAGGCGGGCGGCTTGCGTTCGGGCCGCCGCGTGCAGTTGGACTACGCCGACGCCAACATCGTGAAAGAGTCCG
>JBBQLF010000334.1:0-5823 GCA_038327695.1 Bryobacterales bacterium | reverse complement strand
GTGTTCGCCAGGATGGCAAGCCCGATCCCCATGACGACGGCATGGCGCCAGTTCGGCCGGCGCCGCAAGCCGGGCAGCGCGCCGAGAACCAGTGCACCGCCGGCTGCCGCCAGGGCGCCGCCCCAGTAGCTGTTCATCCAGTAGCTGGACACGCCCAGCCGGAGGCCGAGCAGCAGAGCGCCCAGCAACGCCCAACGGGGAGGGAGCCAGCCCTACAGCATCCAGCAGATGGCGCCGCCCATCAGGCCGACGGTGAGCCACACGCCGATCCAGGGGTGACCGAGAACCGTGCCCAGGGCCAACGCCGCCGCCTGGCCGAGCGGGAACGCGCTGGCGTAGGCCGGACGGCTCAGGATGTGCATGCTTTCAAAGTGAGCCCAGAACGGATGCACCGGATTGGCCAGGCGGCCTTCCAGTAGCGTGCTGGCGCCCAGCAAAAAGCTGAACTCATCATGAACGTGCGGCTCCGGCACAGGGAACAGGGGCAACAGGAGCAGGCGGAGGATCAGCGGCGCAAGCGCGGCCACCGCCACCGCCCATCGCCGGTGGCGCGCCAGGCGGGCCAGCGGACCCTTCCACCAAGGGAACCAGCGCCGGCCGTAGCGGGCCGCCAGCAGCGCGAGCAGGATAGCTGCCACCACCAGCGCGATCTCCGGATTGGCGAGGTCCTTTGGGACGGGGGTTGTCGGAGCCAAACAGTATGTTCGCACAGCTTCCCAGCCAAATCAGGACGGCGTATCCCGTTCCGTTTGGCGTGCCCAAGGCTTTTCGAATAGGATGAAAGGCAATATGAAGATACTCGCTTTGGGCGCCGGTGGGTTCATTGGCTGCCATCTGACCCACAGGCTCCTACAGGAGGGGCACACGGTCACAGCCGTCGATCTGGAAACCGGCAAAGTCACCGATAGCCTGGATCATCCGAATCTCGTGTTTCTCCAACAGGACATTCAGAGCGCGGGGTAGGACCTGGATGGCATGGTCCAGGACGCCGATCTGGTGATCGACCTGATCGCCTACGCCAATCCCGGTCTGTACCTGCGAATCCCCCTGAAGGTCTTCCGGCTGAACTTCACCGAGAACCTGAAGATCGCCGAGGCGTGCGTCCAGCACAGCAAGCGGCTGATCCAGTTCTCCACCTGCGAGGTCTATGGCCGTACCGCCGCGAGCCTCGAAGGGGCGAATCTGACTGATCCGGAAGATCCGCGCCACGCGACTTTCTCCGAGGATACCAGCGAGTACATTCTGGGGCCGGTGTCCAAGCACCGGTGGATCTACTCGTGCGCCAAACAACTGCTGGAACGGGTGCTCCATGCCTATGGGCTGGAGATGGGTTTCAACTACACCATCATCCGGCCGTTCAACTTCATCGGGCCGAAGATCGATTTCCTGTTGCACGAGAAGGAGGGTATCCCGAGGGTGTTTTCGTTCTTCATGGACGCGCTGCTGAACGGCACGCAGATGAAGCTGGTGGACGGCGGCACAGCCCGCCGCTGCTACACCTACATCGACGATGCGGTGGAGTGCACCAACCGCATCGTGGAAAACCCCGGAGGTGTGTGCGACCGGCAGATCTTCAATATCGGGTCTCCCTATAACGAGATCTCGATCCGGCAGATGGCCGAGTTGATGCGGGCGATCTACGCTGAGAAGTTCCGCGATCCGGCCGTGCGGCTGCCCGGCATCGTGAGCGTGACCGGCGAGGAGTTCTACGGGAAAGGCTACGACGACTCCGACCGGCGCATTCCGGACATTACCAAAGCGCGCACTTTGTTGAACTGGGAGCCGCGGATCGGCGTTCACGAAATTCTGGAAACGACGATGGGGTACTACGTGAACGAGTTGCGAAAGGACAAAGGCCCCGGTGTCCAACCAACGGCCTGAGAACGTGATTGTCATGGTGCCGGCCTACAATGCCGGGGCCACGGTGGAGAAGGTCTTCGAACGGATCCCGGCTGAGGCGAAAACGCGGATCCGGCGCTACGTCGCCGTCAATGACGGCAGCCGGGACGACACGGCTGAGGCTCTGAGCCGCCTTCAGCAACGGTACCCCAACCTGACTGTGCTGACGCACCCCACCAATCGAGGCTACGGCGAGACCGAGAAGACCCTGATTCGTTTCGGGCTGGCCAACGGCGTGGATGTGGCCATCCTGCTCCACTCCGACGGCCAATACTCACCGGAAAAGATCCCGGACGTGTTGAGGCCATTCGACGATGGCGAGGCCGATATTGTCCAGGGATCCCGCATGCTGGACGGCGGGGCGTTGCGGGGCGGCATGCCGTTCTACAAGTTCGTGGCCAACAAGACGCTGACGGCGATCGAGAACTGGGCCTTCGGCATGAAACTCGCCGAGTACCACAGCGGGTACATGATCTACTCGCGCAAGGCTCTGGAGGCAATTCCCTTCGAGAAGCTGTCCAACTCGTTCGACTTCGATCTGGAGATGCTGGTGCTGGCCCGCGTGAAAGGCCTGAGGATCGTCGAGGTGGCGATACCTACCATCTACGCAGGCGAGAAATCGCACCTGAATCCCGTCAAGTACGGACTCGACGTGCTTTCGGTGGTGCGGGCGTACCGGCGCGGCAAATACCACAGCCTGTAGCCGGCGCTCAGGCGGCGCCGATGCCGGCGCTCAGGCAGCGCCGATGCCGGCGCTCAGGCGGCGCCGATGCTGGCGCTCAGGCGGCGCCGATGCCGGCGCTCAGGCGGCGCCGATGGCGTCGCGAATCTGATCCCGCGACAGGTTCTGCTGCTCGCCGCTCGCCATGTTCTTTACGGCGTAGACGCCGGCGGCGATTTCGTTGTCGCCGAGGATCACGGCAAACCGGGCGCCCAGCTTGTTGGCGGTCTCCAGCGCGCGCTTCAGCTTGTGATCCGTGGACAACTCCACGACGCAGCCCGCCCGGCGCAGATCGCGCGCCAGCAGAGCGGCGTGCTGCAGAGCCGCGTCGCCCATCGGAATCAGAAACGCGTCGAGCGGAGCCAGCGAAGCGGCGTCCAGGTGTTCCTCGATCGACATCACCAGGCGGTCCTCGCCGATGGAGAAGCCGATACCGGGGGCCGCCACGCGCGAGCCGAGTGACTCGGCCAGGCCGTCGTAGCGGCCGCCGCCGAGGATGGAGTTCTGCGCGCCGAGGGCGCCATGAGTGACCTCAAAGGTGGTGCGCGTGTAGTAGTCCAGGCCGCGCACCAGACGGGGCCGGATCTCGTAGGAAATGCCGCGCGCGTCGAGCAGCGCCTTGACCGTCGTGAAGTGCTGGGCGCAATCCTGGCAGAGATGATCGAGAATCGAGGGGAGCGCGTCGATCACCGGCTGATCGGCCGGGATTTTGCAGTCCAGGACGCGGAGAGCGTTGGTATCGGCTCGGCGCTGGCAGTCCAGGCACATCGTGGCCTTGACGGTCTGCAACTGATCGCGCAGGGCTTGGACGAAGCCAGGCCGGCACTTAGGACACCCCACCGAATTGATGATGAGATGCGGCGCCTCGACACCGCAACGCTCCAGCACCTCCAGCACCATCTCGATCAGCTCCGCATCAACGATGGGCGACTCTGAGCCGATCACTTCCGCGCCGATCTGGGCAAACTGCCGGTAGCGGCCCTTCTGCGGCCGCTCGCGCCGGAACATCGGCCCGATGTAGAACAACCTGGTTAAGCCGGGGAGTTGGTCCAGGCGGTGCTCGATGTAGGCCCGGATCACCGAGGCCGTGTTCTCAGGCCGCAGCGTGAGGGAAGCCCCGTCGCGGTCGGCCCAGGTGTACATCTCCTTGGAGACGATGTCGGTCTCTTCGCCGACGCCACGCGCGAACAACTCGGTGGATTCAAAGATGGGCGTGCGGATTTCCTGATAGTGGAAGGACCGGAACACCTCGCGGGCGCGGGCCTCCACGTGGTTCCACACGGCCGAGGAGGGCGGCAGAATGTCTCTTGTGCCACGAACAGCTTTGATCATTGTCGTTTCGGCCTAGTGCGCGGGTTCGTCGCGGAAGTCCTGACGGTAGCGGATGTAGCGCTGGGCGTTTTCGGCAAATCGCTCCTTCTCTTCCGGCGTGACGAGGCGCCTGACTTTGGCGGGCGTGCCCATCACCATCGATTCCGGCGGAATCTCCATCCCTTCCGGCACCAGAGCGCCGGCGGCGATAACGGATCCGCGTCCCACGCGAGCGCCATTCAACACGATGGCGCCGATGCCGATCAGGACATCGTCCTCAATCACGCAGCCGTGCAGGCAAGCCATGTGCCCGACGGTGACACGGTTGCCGATTAGCACCGGGAACCGGTCCAGTTCGCCGTGCAGCACCGAGCCGTCCTGGATATTGGTTTCCTCCCCGATCACGATGCGGTTGACATCGCCCCGTGCCACGGCGCTGGGCCATATGGAGGAACGTTCGCCGAAGGTGACATCGCCGATGACGGTGGCCGCCTGATCAACGTAGGCAGAGGGTGCGATTTGGGGATAAACGCCGCGGTAGGGACGAATCATAGGTGTTTCCGTTGGGAACTTTCATGGTAGCAAAGGGCTGGATTCCTGCAGGGGCCGCAGTCCAACTCGCACAGCATGGTGGATTGGGGCCGGAGTCTCTGCTACACTACAATTGTTTGACTGCGCCTGCCCGGGGTGCGGTGTGTGTATTGACTGCCGAAGTTTGACACACCTCGCCGGGGATCCGTAGAATTAAAGGTTTGTAGTCTGGATACGGAGATCGTCTGTCTATGAAGACCGAATTTCCGTCCAAGAGCGAGATCACGCGCAGCTGGTTTGTGCTTGACGCCAGCGAAGCGGCTCTGGGACGGCTTGCCAGCAAGGCCGCCAAGATTCTGATGGGGAAGCATAAGCCGACTTATGTGCCCTTTCTGGACTCTGGCGACCACGTGATCGTGATTAACGCCGACAAGGCTGTCTTGACCGGCAACAAAGAGCAACAGAAAATGTACCGCCGCCACTCGGGTTATCCGGGCGGCCTTACTGAAATCCGCGCCGACAAGATGCGGGCCACTCGCCCCATCAAAATGGTGGAAGAAGCCATCAAGGGCATGCTGCCGAAGACCAAGATGGGCAAGCAGATGTACCGGAAGCTCAAGGTGTATGCGGGCGAAAAGCATCCGCATGACGCCCAGCAGCCGACGGCGCTGGCGGCGCTTTAAGTAGACGACGGAGAGAGATTCCTAAATGGCATTGCTTCAGTACCTTGGAACGGGCCGCCGCAAGCGCGCGGTCGCCCGTGTGTTTTTGCGTCCCGGCACCGGTAAGGTGACCGTCAATGGAAAGACCATGGACGAGTACTTCACCACCTACACGGCCCGGGCGCTGGTGCGCCAGCCGATGGCGGCGACTGAGACGGCGGACAAGTTCGACGTCCTGGTAAACACCGATGGCGGCGGAGTGAACGGGCAGGCGGGCGCTGTGCGCCTGGGCATAGCGCGGGCACTCTGCGAGTTCAACATCGAATTGCGTGGCAAGCTGAAGTCCGAAGGGTTCATGACGCGCGATGCGCGTGAGCACGAACGGACCAAGTATGGCCAGAAGGGCGCGCGCGCCCGGTTCCAGTTCTCCAAGCGCTAATTGCGCCCGGCTGGGATCCGATCCGAATGTCTTTGTTTTGGGCCAGCCGCCTCTCTACCGGCAAATCTCGCTTTGGGCGCCGGGAGACCAGAGGCGGCTGGACTTGCGTTGGCCCCCCGGCAACCCCGGCCGGATAGAACGGTTCCCGCGAGCGCGGGGATTTAGGAGCTACTTTGCCTTCCATTAGCATGAAAGAATTGCTCGAAGCGGGCGTTCACTTCGGGCACCAGACCAAGCGCTGGAATCCAAAGATGAAGGAA
>JBBQLF010000333.1:0-5837 GCA_038327695.1 Bryobacterales bacterium | reverse complement strand
CATGCCCTCTATACTGCCTGCCCTTGCGGCTTCCGAGCTCTCCCCCCGACTGTTACCTATGTCTTCGGAATGTTTTGTTACCTATGTCTTCGGACCGTACCCAAATTCTAACGCTCCCTTACGGTCGCGGCTCTGATTGGGACAGACTCCATGTCGCGCACCCACGCCGGCTGCTGGCTTTGGTAACCTGGAATTTGTCTACCATTGTTCGCTAACCCGCGCGCTTCGCAGGAGCGCTGATCCTATTCACCCTGCCGTCCAGCGGCTCGGCGGGAGCCGTGTGTTCAAGTCCTTTGAATACGGAGCGAACAAAATGTCCAAAGAGAATCTGACCAGAGGCCGAGTCTCGTTCGGCGCGAACGAAGAGTATCGTGTGTTGCTGGAGGGCGATGGGGAAACGGCGGCGGAGCCGTCTGGCGCGTTGCGGGCGTACGGCGAGTTGCCGGCTGTGGGCGACTGGGTGCGGGTGCGCCGGGCCTCCGGTTTGTGCCTGATTGAGGAGGTGGAGGCGCGGAAGACGGCGTTTGTCCGAAGGGCCGCCGGGCGGGCACGCGCATCCCAATGCGTGGCGGCCAACATCGACACATGCTTTGTCGTCTGTGGCTTGGATGGGGATTTCAACTTGCGGCGCATCGAGCGTTATCTGGTGTTGGCCTGGGAGAGTGGCGCGCGCCCCGTGGTGGTGCTGAACAAGGCGGATGTCCATGCCGATGTGGGGGCGGCGGTCAGCGCGGTGCGTGCCACTGCCGGAGGAGCAGAGGTGGTGGTGATGAGCGCGCGGCGGTCCGTGGAGCCGCTCCGGCCCTGGCTGGGGCCAGAGGCAACCGCGGCGTTACTCGGTTCATCCGGTGCTGGAAAGACCACGATTGCGAATGCCCTGACTGGGGGCGCGCTCACCACGCGCGATGTTCGCGAGCACGACTCGCGGGGCCGGCACACGACGTCGGCGAGGATGTTGATGGCCGTAGCCGGCGGGGCATGGCTGATAGACACACCGGGGATGCGGGAGCTGGGATTGCTGGCCAGCGAGACATCGCTCGATCTGGGATTTCCTGAAATCGCCGCGCTGGGCGTACAGTGCCGATTTGGCGATTGCCGGCATGAGGAGGAGCCTGGGTGCGCAGTGCGGCAAGCGCTGGAGGAGGGCCGGATCCCCTCAGACCGGTGGCTGAGCTACGCGAAGCTGCAGCGAGAGGCGCGCCACCATGCGCTGGAAGCTGATGCGAACGCCCATAGAGCCGAGAAGCAAAAATGGAAGGTGATTCATAAGGCCGCCAGGCGGATGTTTCAGGAACGCGGCCGATAGCACTGCGCCCGCTGGCCGGGATCCGCCGCCGCTACAGAAACAATCTCGGCAGGTGTTGGGGGGCGTCGGCGAACGCCCTCTCCGTGCCTTGGGCGACAGCGTACATGCGCTCGTGGCTGGCGATGGCGGCGCGGCCCATCTCTTCGTAGGGGCGGTTGCAGATGTCGAGGAAGCCGATGTTGTAGTTCTCGCCATCGTAGCGGCCCAGGGCGCTCTGGTCATAGAGCGTGAACCAGTGGACGCCGACACAATGGGGATCGGCGGCGGCGTCTTCCAGATAGACGCGGTAGGCCCTGGCGCGGTCGGCCTGATTCTTCAGATGGCCGAGCCCCGGCGAGGGCAGGCCCACGTCGAGCGCGCCGAAGTGCCACTCGCCTACCATGACGGGCATCTTCAGCAGCTCGTCAATGCGGGCGGCATCCTTGATGGGGAGTTTCTCCTGGTAGCAGTTCAGGCTGTAGACGTCGAACGCCTTCATGCCCTGGACGGCCCATTCCGGAGGCACACCGGCCCAGCGCATGCCGAGGTTCAGGTGGTTGGGATCGGCCAGCTTGCAGGCCTTGGAGAGCGTGAGGAAGTAGCGTTCCACCATGCGCACGCTGAACTCGCGCAGGTCGGCCAGGGCGGGCTTGGTGAGCGGGGTCTTCCAGCGGCCGCGGGCCGTCTTCTCGAATGTGGCGGGCATGGCCCAGGCCTTTTCCAGCGCGGCGTCGCCGTCGTATTTGGCGCGCAGGAAGCGGGCCAGCTCATCGCGCGTGGCGCAGGTATCAGTGGTGAAGAGCATGCCGGCGGCGGGCAGCTCAGACGAGAAGCCCCAGGTGGGCTCGTTCATGAGGAAGTAGCCGAGGAAAGCGGGATCGGCCGCGGTGGTCTTCAGCTCGGCGGCGTAGTCAGTGGCGTCCTGTTCGAAGCCGGTGTGGAAGACATCGGGGAAGTCGCGGTAGATGACGCCGCAACGCGCGCCGCGAAAACTCATGGGGCGGACGTAGGGGAACTGGGCCTTGGCGGCAAACTCCCATTCACTCCAGTTGCCGACGGTATTGAAGCGCAGCTTCTTCATCTCAGACAGGGCGATGCGCGCCCATTTTTCGTGCCAGCCGTCGCGGCCGAGGGCGCGGATCATGTTGGCGGCGAGGAAGTTGGCGAACTTGGCGCCGGGGCGGGCGCGGTCACCGCTGGAGACGACGCCGGGGTAATCGCGGGCGCCGGGCATCCAGGCCAGCGCGGATTCGATGCCATCAATGCGGGCCAGACAATCGACGCGGACGCAATCGGCGCCGGCGCTCCAGAAGGCGTAGCCGTCGGGATCGACCAGCCACCAGCGGCCATCGGCTTTGGCGGTGCGGAAGAAGCCGCTGGCCTCGCCGAGCTTCTTCGCTTTCCAGCCGCCCCAACGGGAGAAGTTTTCAGGCCAGGCGGCGGAGGCGGCGGAGGCGTCCTGGGCAGTGATGCGGGCCTTGAGCTCGGCGGCGGAGCGGGTCCTGGCGGGCCATTCGTGGAGGCGGCTCTGGCCGAGCTCGTCGAGCAGCGGCCCCTTGGGCAGAGCGGGGTCGGTGAGCTTGGGCACGACGGTGGTGGAGGTGCGGAGCTCGGTCATGCACCAGCGGACAGGCTTGGCGCTTTTGCGCCAGACGGTGAAGCTGAGACGATCCACCTTTTCCAGGTCAACGCGGTCGCCGGAGACGAGCGGCTTGAGGAAGGCGCCTTCGCGGTCGGCCATCCACTTGTTCTGATCGACCAGGGAAAGATCGAGGCGGACGCGGGCAGCGCACTGATTGAGCGCGGCGAAACCGAGGCGGAACTCGCGGCCGGCGGCGCCCTCCTTGAGTGTGATGCGGAAGACGGAGAGCTGCGTGCCATCGAGCAGCAGGTCCGCGGTGAGCTGTTTGGCCTTGGCCAGAGTGCCTGCCGGAAACTCGTAGGCCATGCCGTCGCCGGAGGCTTCGGCGATAAACCAGCGGGCGCCGTCGATGGGCGCGGCGCCATCCTCCTCGCGCAGAGAACCCAGTGTTTTCCAGGTACCCAGCTTTGGTCCTTCGGCGGCGAGCGCGGCGGTGGGGGCGAGCGCGGCGGTGGCGCCCAGAGCGGAGACGGTGACAAATTCGCGGCGGTCCATGACCGGGACGATATCAGAGCGCGGGGTCTGTTTACAAGTGGCCCGGCTGAGCGTATGATTGCGGTGGAGCGATGACGAGCCGGCTTTTTGGCTGGATGGAGCGATGCGGGCTCTGGCACCACTCGACGCGGCAGCTTTTTGCGGAGTCGCGAACGCTGCTGGAGGCGGTGCATGGCTATGTGTATGCGCGCTTCACAAAGCCGTACGTGCGGTTCCTGCTGACACCGAAAACCACGGTCACGCGCGAGGGTGTCGCCCAGCTGGCCGAGCGCTATCACGCCAAGGTTCTGACGCACGAACACGCACGGGCGATAGTGACGTTGAACCGTGACATTCCGCTTCGTGATTTGGAGCAAATTGTGCCTTACCCGGTGGCGCGGAATCTGGTGCTCAGTGGGCCGCCGGACGTGGCGGCGTATGACTGTGCGTGCCGGCACGCGCGGCCCAACCATTGCGAGCCGACGCAGGTCTGTATGGTGATCGGCCAGCCGATGGTGGATTTCGTGCTGGCGCACAGTCCGAAAGACAGCCGGCGGCTGACGCAGGCGGAGGCGCTGGAGCTGTTGCGGGAAGAGCACGAGCGCGGCCATGTGCACTCGGCGTGGTTCAAGGACGCGATGATGCACCGCTTCTACGCCATCTGCAACTGTTGCTGGTGCTGCTGCGGCGGCATCGAGACGATGAAGAAGCACGGGGTCCAGATGATGGCGCCGTCGGGCTATGTGGCGGAGTGCGATGCGGCGGCGTGCTCGCGGTGCGGGCATTGCGTGGAGGCCTGCCCGTTTGACGCGCTGGCGTTGGGTGAGGAGGCGGTGGAGCTGGAATGGGCTCTGTGCATGGGCTGCGGGGTATGCGAGGTGAAGTGCCCTTCGGGAGCGATTCGGCTGGTGCGGGATGAGCGCAAGGGCGTGCCGCTGGATGTGCGGACTCTCTTCACAGCTTGAAAACGTCGTGCGCTTACTGTTTCTGGTGGTTCGACAACAGGTGATGCCGGTGGGATTCGGCCAGTATGGCCACTTCCGGCCGTTGGCGTTGGAGGCCGTGCGGAACCGGCCGATGACCTACGCGGGGCGCACGACGTGCGAAGGGTGCCACGACCGCCAATTGAAGGTCCTCAAAGCGGGCAAGCACGCCGCTGCCGGTTGCGAGGCTGGCTACGGGCCGCAAGCGAAGCACGCCGAGGGTTCCAGCGCCATCAAGCCGGCGCTGCCGAAATCCAGCCAGTTGTGCCCGGTGTGCCATGAGGCAAACCCGGCCAAACCCAGGACATTTCGGCAGGTGGTCCCGGCGGAACACCCCGGCGGGGCAGAGTGCAAGCGCTGCCACCTGCCGCAGCGCCCGAAGCCAACCAAGTGAAGTGGAGCCAAATTCATGGACAAGACACGCGGATTTGACTTTGTTCGCGTCACTGATGTTGTCCGGCGGTGAGCTGATTGTTGTGCCGCGGCTGGTGGCTTGGCGCGGGGGAGCGGCGCGACCAGTGGGTCGCCCGCGGACGAGGGCGTCCGCCCCACTGGTCTGAGGAGGGTGGTGGGGGGGTTGATTGTTCTGCCGCGGTTGGTGCAGCATCGGGAGGACGGTGGTTTAGCGCTAGGAGGCTGCCGATGCTGGCTCGATTGATGATGGCCGCTGTTCTGCTGGGTGCTGCGCCGGTTATGGCGCAGGAGTATGAGTATCCTGACAATCTGGACGTGCCGTATGTGCCGTCGCCGGATGTGGTGGTGAAGGCTATGCTGAAGCTGGCCGCGGTGACCAAGGGCGATACGGTGATCGACCTGGGGTGCGGCGACGGGCGCATCGTGGTGACGGCGGCGCTGGACTACGGCGCCAGCGGGATCGGCTACGACCTGAATCCGGAGCGGATCAAAGAAGCGACTGCCAACGCGGAGAAGGCGGGGGTGGACAAGCGCGTGCGGTTCTTTGAGAAGAACCTGTTCGACGCCGATATCAAGGAAGCTACCGTGGTGACGCTGTACCTGCTGCCGGGCGTGAATGAGAAGCTGAAGCCGCGGCTGTTGGCGGAGCTGAAGCCGGGCACGCGGGTGGTGTCGCACAGCTTTGCGATGCCGGACTGGGAGCCGAAGGAAGAGATCCGGGTGGACGGGCGGACGGTGTATCTGTGGGTGATCCCGGAGAAACAGGCGAAGTAAAGGAAACCGCCCGCCAGGCCGGTTGGGCGTGGCGGGCGGTTTTGCGGACCGGTCAGCCAACGGGTTAGAAGTAAATCTTCGCCGCCAACTGGATGATGCGGGCGTCGCGGGTGCCATTGATGGCGCCGAAGCCGAAACGGCCGCCGGTGCCGCCGAGGGCGTTGGGCAGGTTGATGATCTTGCCGCCCACCTTGTCAAACGTGGCGCCTTGGTTGAAACCGCTGAACCTCGGCATATTGGGAGCGTTGAACATCTCCACGCGGAG
>JBBQLF010000332.1:0-5848 GCA_038327695.1 Bryobacterales bacterium | reverse complement strand
TCATGCAGGGTCCGGGTGGCCGGCAACGCCTCAGCGACTTCGTGTCCCTGCTGGTAACGGGCCTCGACCAGACCACGGCATTTGAGCGGGTTTTCGGGCGTACGGTGGATCAGGCGATGCGCCAGGCGCGCGTGATGGCGTCCAGCCTGCCAGTACCCACTACGGAGGTCAGTGCCGGCGTCGTTCCGCCGCTGGCCGCTTTCGACTCCGGCGAGGTCACCGAACTGGAAGCCCGCCTGGTCCGGGCCGAGGCACTGCTGGCGGCCGGCCGCGTGTCCGCCGCCGAAGCGCTCTATACGGAGGCGGAGCGGCGCTGGCCCGGCAATACCGGCGTGCTCACCGGCCTGGGGACTGTCGCCCTGAGCAAGAACGATCACGCCGCCGCACGCCAGTTCCTGGAGCGCGCCTTGGCGGCGGACCGTCCGCGGGGTACCACCTATTTTGAATACGCCATGTTGATCCGGGATACGCAGGGCCCGGAGGCCTTGGTGGTCGATAGCCTCACCAAGGCAGTCCAACTAAATCCGTCGCTGGCCGAGGCCTGGTACCTGCTCGGGGCGAGTATGCTGCGCCAGTCGCGGCCTGCCGAGGCCATCCGGCCACTGAACCGCGCGGTCGTCATCCTGCCCCGCCGGTCCGTTTTCTGGGAGACCCTGGGGCGGGCGTACCTGGAGGCGGCAGAGAAGGAACCGGCGCGCGAGGCCGCGTTGAAGGCCCTACAGACCGCCCAATCCCCGGAACAGACCGCCATGGCCCAGGGCCTCATCCGGGAGATCGAGGCAGCGCCGGTCAAGCTTCTGCCGAAGAAACCGCCCGTCACGACGCCCCAAGGCTGGCAGGAAGCCAAGGGCGACGCCATTGTGGCCGGCAAACTGGCCCTTCTGGACTGCACCACGGCCACCATTCAGTTCCATATCGAGACCAAGCCCGGCCAGCGGGTGGTGCTGATCACCAATAAGCTCAACCAGGTGATGCTCAAGGGCAATACGGGCCAGAAGCGCGAATTCGTGTGCGGGCCGCAGAAACTGCCGGCTGAAGTACAGGCCGGCTACATTGCTTCCAGTGTCACCCCACCGGCGGCGGCGGCCGCCCCCGCTCCACCCCCTCCGTCCGCAGCCAAAGCCGCCTCCAAGACGGCCAGGAAAGCTCCGCCCAAAAAGGCAGCGCCGCCACCCAAACCCAAGCCCGTACCGCCGCCCATCCTGGGCGAACTGGTGTGGCTTGAGTTCAAGTAGCGGCGCGACGCTCTACTTTTTCTTGAGGCGGGCGCAAGCCGTCACGGCGCCGGTGGGATCCACGGCGGCCGAGCCTTCCTCGATGTGCTGAATCTTGCCGTCGGCATCGATGACGAACGTGGCGCGGTTGGCCACGCCTGAGTCCTTATTCAAAACGCCGTAGGCCTCGGCCACGCTACGCTTTGAAAAATCGCTTGCCAGCGGAAACGACAATTTCAGTTCTTCCTTGGACCAGTGACTGAGCGTCGGGAGGTTGTCTGTGCTAATGCCCAGCACCACCGCGCCGGCTTCTTCGAATTTGGCGATACCAGCCTGGTACGCCGTCATTTCCTTCGTTCAACCACCTGTAAATGCGGCTGGAAAGAAGGCGAGCACCACGGTTTTGCCCCGCTGCTCGGAGAGCTTAAACGGCGTGCCGGCGGTGGTGCGCAGGCTCACCTCCGGAGCCGTGTCACCAACCTTGAGGTGTGTCTTCGGCGGCGGGGCCGGCTGGGCCGCCACGGCGCCCGCAGTCACCGCCAACGCAGCCAGTTTCATTGGAAATCGCATAGAACCTCCAGAAGGCAGGGCTTGGATCTTAGTGCGCCCTGGTCTTGCCGCTGAGGATAGCAGGGCCGCCCCTGTTTGAGCAACTGGGCCGCGGCGTCAACTGAGCGCGGCGCGGCAGAAGTCCACGCAGCGCCCGATCTCCTTCATGAGGTCTGACCCTTCGGGCACCTTGTATTCGAATTCGATGGTGCCCTGGAACGGGTACTTTTCCTTCTTCATCAACTGGAGCGTCTCTTTGATGGGTGTCTCGCCCTGGCCCCATTCGGTATTCGGGCCATTGTTCCGCTTGCGGTCTTTCAAGTGGACGTGGGTGATCCGGCCGGCGTATTTGCTCAGGAACTCGATGGGGGACTGGTTGTTGCCCGCCACGAAATGGCCGATGTCGAGGTTGATGCCGTTGAACCGGGAATACGACATCGCGGTCTCCCAGCTCTCGGGCCGGCCGAAGGCCTCCGGGTCCGTAATGTTGGCATGCCCATGATAGCCCACCATCAGCTTGTGGCTGGCGGCGAACTGGCCGAACCACTTGGTCCGGCTGACGGGAATCTCGCAGGAGATGGCGCGGGCGCCGAGCGCCTTGGCGAACTGGAACGCGTAGTCCGCGATTTCGTCTGACATGGCCGCCACGCCGTCGAATTTGACGATGTCGATCCGCACGCCGGCAGCCTCGTATTTCTGCCGGAACTCCTTGAACTTCGACATGGGCGCAGCCAGGCGCCACTTCTGCAGCGCCTCGGCCGCGGCGCTCTGGGCGGCCTTCTGTTCAGCGGTGAGATTCCGTCTTCCGCGCGGGGCCTGCGGCGCGCCGAAGAACTGCTCCACGGGCTGGGAGCGCAACTCCACGCCACTCAGGCCCAGATCGACCAGGTCTTTCAGCACGCTGTCGGCGCCGGCCGGGCGGCCGTGAAAGCTGTAGGGCGCGTTCAGGCCGATCTGCACGCCGCCAAACTTCGAATTCGGCTTGGCCAGCAACTGCGCCGCCGGTACGGCTGCCAGCGCCAGTTTAGCGAGATCCCGCCGGCTGAATTCTGTCATCACAGTCTCATCTCCCATCCCTTGCGGACCAGCGGCCTGACGTACTTGTTGGCTTCGGCGCTGTTGGTGAAGCTGACCGTCTTGCTGTTCCACTCCAGCTTGCCGGAGACGCGGAACGCGATGGCCGATAGAGCCAGCCACTCGGCGTAGGGACCGGAAATGCTGAAATCGGAACAGGCCGCGTCGCCGCCCTTGCACGCCCGAATCCAGTCCAGCATGTGGCCCGGTGAGCGGGTGAGCAACTGCGGCGGCAGCGCGTACTCCTTCCACCGCGCGGAAGGCAGCAGCCAGACTCCTTCGCCGCGGTCGCGCGTGGCGAGGATGCCCTTGGTGCCGATGAAGACTGCGCCGTTGCCGGTCAGAATGCCCGGCTGCGGTCCGCCGCCGCGTGTGCCGAAAACAGGCACGCCGGGGCCACCGTTGCCCAGCGGCTGGCCGCCCGGCGTGGTGGGCCGCTGTGCGGCCGGACGGGGTTGCGCCGCAACGCCGCCGCCCTGCGCCCGGCCGCCGCCGGTAGGACGGCCTTTCTCGGCGAGGTTGTTCGGCGGCGGGAGGATGGTCTCGTTCTCCATGCCGGGGACGTGGTAGACGTCAGGATCGCCGGTCCGCGCCGAATCGTGATAGAAGACCTGGACCGGCACCATGCCGCCGCGGGCCGGGAAGTCCAGCCGGATGGTGGCGCGCGTGGGGAAGGTGATGCTGCTGCGCCCCACCTGGCTCACGCACTCCACGCTGCTGGGCGCGCCGAGTTGCAGAGCGTGGTGGACTGGTCCGGCGCTGTGCGTGGCCCAGTTGCCGATCTGGCCCGTACCGAAATCGTAGAAACCGCGCCAGTTGTAAGGCACGTAGTACGGGCTGAAGGGCCGCATGGTGGCCGCGCCGAGCCAGTGGTCCCAATCCAGCGTTGCCGGTACCGAGGCTTCCGGCGGTTGTTCCTGCAGCGCCGTGGGATGGGTGCCTGGCGTGGTGGAAACGTGAGCTTCCAGCACGTCGCCGATGGCCCCGGACCAGATGATCTCGGCCGCCACCCGGTGGGATTCGTGGGAGAAGCCCTGGTTGCCCATCTGTGTGGCCACCTTGTACTTCAGGGCCGCTTCCTGGAGGATTCTCGCCTCCCAGGGCGTGCGCGTCAGCGGCTTCTCCACATAGACGTGCTTACCGCGCTGCATGCAGGCCAGCGCGACGGTGGCGTGCATGAAATCCGGCACGCCGATGGTGCAGGCGTCGATCTTGGAGCCTTCCTTGTCGAGCATGACGCGGAAGTCCTTGTACAGGGGCAGCTTCTCGTAACGCTTCAGGTTGGCAGACGCCCGATCGATATCAACATCGCACAGCGCGACGATATTCTCAGTGCGCGCGGCTTCGTTCAGGTCCGTGCCGCCCTGGCCGCCACAGCCGATAGCGGCGACGTTCAACTTATCGTAGTAAGGCCGGTAGCCCAGAGCGCGCAGCGACGGCACACTGCCGAAGCCTCCGGCGGGCACCGCGCCAGCCAGCAGCGAGCCAAAGAAGAAATGGCGTCTTGAAAAACCGTCTAAAGACATGAGGCCTCCCGGTGACGCCGGCTGCCGCGGCCGCAGCGGCCGGCACACTGATTATATTGGAATGCAGACACCGGGTGCCCAGCCCAAGGCCGAGCCCAAGGCCCAGCCCAAGGCCGAGCCCAAGGCCCAGCCCAAGGCCCAGCCCAAGGCCGAGCCCAAGGCCGAGCCCAAGGCCCAGCCCAAGGCCGAGCCCGTACAATGGGAACATGTTCCGGCTGTCTATCCTCCTCATTGCCGCCTCCGCCTTCGCTCAGCAACCGGCCGACGAAGCCTACAGCAAGAAGATTCGGGAGTTCACCACGGACCCCATGTTCCTGACTGAGCTCGTGGACCATCTGCCGGCATCGGCCAAGGTGCCCACGCCGGAAAAGGTCCTCGGCTATATCGCCGGCGCCGCCGGCAAGCTGACCTACGCCAGCGACGTCCACCGCTACATGCGGGAGGTGGAGAAGGCGAGCCCGCGTGTCAAGGTCCTATCCATCGGACAGACCGAGGAAGGCCGTGAGATGATCGTCGTCCTCGTCTCCGATAAAGCCAATCTGGCGAAACTTGACCGCTACAAGGACATCTCCGCCAAGCTGGCGGACCCGCGCGGTCTGAAGGACGAAGACGCCCGGAAGCTGATTCAGGAGGGCTTGCCGTTCTACTGGGCCACCGGCGCCATCCATTCGCCTGAAACCGGCTCACCGGAGATGCTGATGGAACTCGTCTACCGGCTGGCCGTCGAGGAGACCCCGTTCATCCAGACCATCCGCAAGAACACCATCGTCATGGTGACGCCCGTCGTCGAGGTGGACGGCCGCGAGCGCCAGGTGGATCTGTACCGCTACCGCAAAGCCAACCCGGACAAGCCCGCGCCGTCGTTGCTCTACTGGGGCAAATACGTGGCGCACGACAACAACCGCGACGGCATCGGCCTCTCGCTGGCCTTCAGCCGCAACATCACGAGGACGTTTTTGCAGTTCCACCCGCAGGTTTTGCACGATCTGCACGAATCCGTACCGTTTCTTTATACGTCCACAGGAATGGGACCTTACAACGCTTGGCTCGATCCCATCGTCATCAATGAGTGGCAGAAACTCGCGTGGCACGAAGTGGAAGAGATGACGAAACGGGGCGTGCCCGGGATCTGGACATGGGGATTCTATGACGGTTGGGGCGCCAATTACCTGATGCAGGTGGCACACGGGCACAATTCGATCGGACGCTTTTACGAAACCTTCGGCAACGGAGGCGCGGACACGCGGGACCGGACGATCCCCGCTTCGCAGTCCTCGCGCGCCTGGTACCGGCCCAACCCGCCGCTGGCGCGGGTGAAGTGGTCCCACCGCAACAACGTCAATCTGCAGGAGAGTGCGCTGCTGCTGGCCATGAACTACACGGCCCAGAATCGGGAGACGTTCCTCAGCAACTTCTGGCTGAAGTCGAAGCGCGCCGTAGCCAAGGCTGCTACCGAGGGCCCGGCCGCCTACGTGATTGATCCTA
>JBBQLF010000331.1:0-5849 GCA_038327695.1 Bryobacterales bacterium | reverse complement strand
GCCACGAAATGGCGGTGGCGGAGAACCTGCAACTGGGGCCTTCCGTGCTGCGGTTTCCGGATTCGCGGCTGCCGACTCCGGCGGACTCCACCGGGGTCACCAACCGCTGGCCGAACGCGGGTGCGCTGGCGGGCACGCGGCGGTTGTTTCCGACCTGGCTGGGCAACGAGGCGGCGGCCGGGCAGCACAACTGGGACACGTTGTTGGACCCCCCTGAGGCAGCCTCCGGGCCGCACCCGTTGCCGGCCGTGGCCAGCCGCAATCTGGAATCGAGCCGGATGGCCGTGTTGCAGCGCGGCGCGTGGCAGGTGTACTTCCACTACGGGCAGTTGGACTCCTCGCACGCGCAGGCGGAGGCACTGAACTGGGAGGCGTATTTTGGTTCGACCGATTTCTCGCACGATGCGGGCACAGTGGGCTATGGTTCGCCATTGCACCAGGGCTTCTATCAGACCGGCGCGGCGCACAACGTGGCAATGGTTGACGGCCTGGGACAGGCGAAGTGGGACGCCGGCGAGCTGGTGAGCTTCGGCCCGAACGAGGTAGCGGCGCGGCAGCCGCGATACCGGCCGAACGCCTCGGCGGAGCGGCGGCTGACGCTGGACGGGGAGCGACTGGTGGATGTGGTGAAGATCTCGACCAACGATGGCGTGCCGCACCGGTTGGGTCTCACGCTGCAACTGCAGGGACAGGTGGAACTGCCGGCGGGTTTCGAGGCGGATGCCCAGTTCCAGTTGAACCGCTACTGGACCGAGGCGCGCACCATGATGGTGGGCCGGGAAGTGCGGTTGCCCGTGCGGCTGGGCGGGCTGCGCTTCGAGGTGAAAGTGGAGGCGACAGGGCCGATGAAGGTCACGCGCGCGAATGTGCCAGACGCACCGCCGGCGCGGCGGGAGGCTCTCTACTTTGAAGTGGAGGGCAGGGAAGCGTCGTTCACCACCACTGTCACTCCGCCCGCGCAGGCGGCTGTGGCCGTCTCCGACGAGCCGGCAGACAGGCGGACGGAGGCCCAGCGCAAGCGGCTTGAGATGAACCTGTTGGGCGCCGCCGATACCGAGGGCGGGGAGAGCCGCCGCAACGAGAACATCCAATTCAACCTGGTGGACAACAACGCGCTCAAAGAGTTGAACCTGCGAGTGGGCACAACGGCCACGCTGGTGCCGGAGTTCCGGGCGGACCGCTCGTACTTTGGCGCTGAATTCGGTAACGTGCCGGCTCCGCCGGTGCATGTGGCGGCGGTGAAGAAGCCCGACGCGTTTCACGGTGAGCTGCGATGGTCGCATCTGAACAGCGTGGCGAGTGCGCGCACCTTCTTTCAGGTGGGGGACGTGCGGCCGGCGCACGAGAACGACTATGGTTTCCGGCTGAGCGCGCGGGCCTGGCGCGGGGCGTGGGTGCAACTGGATGGCGGCCAGCAGCGGATTCGCGGGCAGGTGAACGGGAACGTGCTGGTGCCCAAGGCGGACGAGCGCACGGCGCTGGCTGTGGATCCGGCGTTACGGGCCAGGGTCCAGCAGTTCCTGGACGCTTACCCGAAGGCGCTGCCCAACCGGACGGACGTCAATCCACGGGCGCTGAATACGAACTCGCCGCAGCGCGTGGACAATGCCAGCGGGGGCGCGCGGATCGACCAGGAGGTCACAGCGAAGGACCGTCTGGCGGCGCAGTACAGCTTTACGGCGCAGGACGTGGATGCGTTTCAACTGGTGGCCGGGCAGAATCCTGACACGCGGATCAAGGGCCACCGCGCGCGGCTCACGTGGACCCGGACATGGGACGCACGCACGGTAACGGAGGATACGGCGGGGTTTGACCGCCTGGGCACGCTGTTGGTGCCGGAACCGAATTCGGTGGGGCAGATGATCTCAACGGGCGGGCTGGAGACACTCGGACCGCAAGCGATCATTCCGCTGGACCGTGCCATGAACCTGTTTCGCTATGCGGGCCTGATCCGCCGCACGCAGGGCCGGCACAACTTCAGCGCTGGTTTCGGTGTGGACCGCCGCCAGATGAACGGCGCAGAGACCGACGCGCACCGTGGGTATTTTGGCTTTGGCAACGACTTCGGCCGGGACGCCATTACGAATCTACGATTGGGTAAACCATCGCAGTTCGTCGGCTCCGTCGGCGATATTCACCGCGGATTCCGCAACTGGGAGAGCCAGGTTTACGCCGGCGATACATGGCGCCTGCGCCCAGCCACGACGCTCACTTACAGCCTGCGTTGGCAACCGGTGGCCGTCCCGAATGAGGTGAACCAGCGCAACACGGTGCCGTATTCGGCCGATCTGAACAACTTCGCGCCGTCGATGGGCGTCGCGCATCGGTTGCCGGGCCGCTGGGGGGCGTTGCGGGCCGCCGCCGGCGTGCAGTTTGGCGAGATCTTCCCGGTTACCTATTCGCAGGTGCGATTCAGCCCGCCGGGCAGCGTGAAGTTCGCCGTGCCCGCGCCCGATCTATTGCATCCGCTGGCTGACGTCTCGCAGGCCAAAGGCAACATCTACGCGCTGGACCCGGAGCTGGCGACGCCCTACAGCTATCAATACAATGCGTCGTGGGAGATGGAGGTGTTGCGGCAGTGGCGCGTGCAGTTGGGGTACGTAGGCAGCCGGTCTCACAAGCTTTTGCTGATGTGGTACAACAACCGCGGCCACGTGGTGCCGGGCATTCCGCAGACCACGGCGACGATCAATGACCGGCGGGCGGACCAGCGGATTGCGGATTTTCGCTGGGTGTTAAATGGCTCGCGCGGGTATTTTGATGCGGCGCGTGTCAGTGCCGTGCTGCCTCGCTGGCGCGGCGCCAACATGGAGGCGGCGTACTGGTTCAGCAAGGCGATGGATCTGGGGAGCGCCTACACCAACACGGCCTATGACGCCGATACGCGGCTCTCCCGCAGCGCCTATGAATTCGAAACGCGCTCCGATATGAAGGGCCTCAGCACGTTTGATCAGCCGCACGCTTTTCTGTGGCGGGGGTCGTCCGCGGTATGGCGCGGCCTGACGTTCTCCGGTGTGGTGTTGCTCAAGAAGGGCACGCCATTCAGCATCAGTTCCGGCTCCGATGGGCCGGGGTACGGCAACGTGGACGGCAATGGGCCGGACCGGCCGAATCTGCTGGATCCGGCGATTCTGGGGCGGACGGTGGGCAACCCGGACACGTCCCGGGCGCTGCTGCCGCGGACGGCGTTTGCCTACATTCAGCCCACTGATCCACGCGGCAATCTGGGCCGCAACACGTTTCGCAAGGGTGGCATCCGCAACGTGAATGCGGCAGTATTCAAGAGTTGGAACATGGACGCGCGGCGGAGGCTGACGTTGCGCGCCGAGGCTGTGAACCTCTCCAATACGCCGCAGTTCGCCGATCCGGGACTGGAGCTGGCCAACGGCAACTTCGGCCAGATTACGAATACCCTGAACGAGGGCCGGACGTTTCGCGCGGCGTTCACGTTCGGGTGGTGAGGCCGGTAGTTTCCCCGGCAGGAGCGCAATGGGCGCCGCGAATGTGCCATACTGTGCCAATTCCCCCTGGAGGCCCAGCCCAATGAAATGCGTTCTTGCCCTTGCCGCCCTTACTCTGTGTGTGGCCCAAGCACAGTACCCGAAGAATGAAGGCCCAATCCCTGCCGGCGTTGTCGCTGCCCACATGATTGGCCGCATGGCGATTGGCGCTGACGGCGCCGCCGAGCTGATCGGCTATTACCCATTCCTTGAGGGCGTCGACGGTTCGCCGTTTCGCTCCACAACCGACTTCTCCGAACGCACGGCGCACTTCACCTTCCGCTCCAGCCGCTTCCGCGTTTCCCTGCTGCGCAACGACCCGTTGACCCACCTCCGCGCCACGCCTATCGAAGGCACCAACGCCATTGTCCTGCGCGTCTACTTCAACCCAGCGCCCAATCAGGACTTCGCCCGCCCGGAGTCCTTCTCAGCCGGCGACTTGATTGCGGAGTATCAGGCGCGCGGCGGCATGACCACGATCATCCCTTTCACCGCTACCATCAACACAGGCTCATTCAGCCACATTGCGAGCGCCGATTTCAGCTTTCGCGAGCAGACCTACAACCTGAGCCGCCTGGCGGAGAATATTACTGTTCAGCTCAAGGGCGCCCCTCTCGACCTGGCGCTGGGCTACGTGAGCGCGTCTATCCCGTTTGGGGGATCAGCCATTGCGGGCGCGGCCTCCGCTGCGCCCAGCCAGGGGCTCGACAGAGCCCACTGAATCGGGCATATAGTAGACACATGTTGCGACGCGAGGCTTTTGGCATTACCGCTCTGTCCGCGATGAATGTGATGGGCGCCAATGACCGTGTGCGCGTGGGCCTGATCGGCTGTGGTGGCCGCGGGCGCTACGTGTCGCGCCTGATGCGGGAAGCGCCGGGCGTGGAGTTCGCCGGCGTGGCGGACGTTTACGAAAAGAACGTGAATGCGGCCAGAGAGTGGGCCGGCGCGGGTTGTCAGGCCCACGCCGATTTCCGCCAGATGCTGGAGCGCAAGGACATCGACGCGGTGCTGGTGGCGACGCCGGACCACTGGCATGCCACCGCCACCGTGCTGGCCTGCGCCGCCGGCAAGGACGTCTACACGGAAAAACCGCTGGCGCACAACATCCGCGAAGGGCGCGCCATGGTGCAGGCGGCCCGGCGTTACAACCGCGTGGTGCAGGCCGGCATGCAGCACCGCTCGTCTCCTCATTTTGCCGAGGCGGCGGAGGTGGTCCAGAGCGGCAAACTGGGCAAGGTGCACTTTGTGCGGGTCTGGAACTACATCAACATGATTCCGCGCGGCATCGGCCGCCAGCTCGACGAACCCGTTCCCCATGGGCTGAACTGGGACATGTACTGCGGGCCGGCGCCGCTGGTGCACTACAACCGCAAACGATTCCTCTCCACGTACCGCTGGTTCTGGGACTACTCCGGCGGCTACATCACCGACTACGGAACCCACCGGCTGGACACCGTGCATCAGATCATGGGCGTGAATGCGCCGAAGACCGCGGTGGCCACTGGTGGGCGGTTTGCGTTGGACGACGCGGGCGAGATGCCGGATGTGCTGACCGTGACCTACGAGTATCCGGGCTTTGTGATGATTTACGAAGGAATCAACGTGAATGGCTACGGCCTGGGCGTGCGCACGCCCGGCATGAAGTACTACAACGCGCGCGGGCCGCTGGACCGGCCCAACGGGATGGCCTTCTACGGGACTAATGGGACGCTGCTGGCGGATCGAGTGGGCTACGAGATCATGCCGGAGCTCTCCAGCAGCGGGTGGCCGCCGCCGGCGGCTGGGGAGCCCGAATACCGGATGGAGCGCCGCTCGATGAACACAACCGACGCCACCGGTCTGCATGCGCGCAGCTTTATTGACTGTGTCCGCTCGCGGAATCGGCCCGCGGCCGACATCGAAGTTGGGCACCGCTCGACGATCATCCCTCATCTGGGCAACATCAGCTACAAGACGGGTCTCAAGCTAAAGTGGGATGCCGCCCGGGAGGATTTCGACAACCAGCCGGAAGCCTCCAAGCTGCTGGGCCGGACGCCGCGGAAGCCCTGGGACCTGATCGCCTCCACTCCGCTACTCTGAAGGGATGGGCTTTTCTGATTCGCTATACGCCCGCAAATTCGGCCTGACGCCGCGGGATCTGGAGCGGTACCTGGCCGAGGCGCTTTCCCGTGGCGGCGACTACGCCGATCTGTACTTCGAGTACCTGGAGTCTACGTCGCTGAGCCTGGACGAGTCCATCGTCAAGAGCGCCACGCAGGGCGTCACGCTGGGCGTCGGGGTGCGAGTACTCTCCGGCGAACGCACAGGCTACGCCTACTCGGGTGATCTCAGCCCGGAGCGCATTGT
>JBBQLF010000330.1:0-5850 GCA_038327695.1 Bryobacterales bacterium | reverse complement strand
ACCATCGCCAGCCATGAGTCTCTGGTGAAGTACATCGACATGCCGCTGCAACACGCCTCGGCGGCGGTGTTGAAGCGGATGAAGCGCGGTTCCTCGGGCGACCTGTTTCTGAAGACGCTGGACAAGATCCGGCGGACGGTGCCTGGCGTGGCGATCCGGACTTCGATGATCGTGGGATTTCCGGGCGAGACGGATGCGGACTTTGACGAGCTGTGCCAGTTTGTCGAGGCCGCGCAGTTGGACCGCCTGGGTGTGTTTTCGTACTCGGATGAGGAAACCAGCGAGAGCTTCGCTCTGGGCGGCAAGGTAAACAAGCGAACCATCTACAATCGCCGCCGCCATCTGATGGCTCTGCAGCGCAAAATCTCCAGGAAGATGAACCGCCGTCACCTGGGCCGCGAGATGCCGGTGCTGATCGAAGGCCGCTCGGCGGAGAGCGATCTGGTCTGGCAGGCGCGGCTGGCCACGCAGGCGCCGGATATCGACGGGGTCTGTTATCTGGGTGATGTGGGCGACGAAGAGCCGCGGCCGGGGCAGTTCCGGATGATGCGCGTGACCAGGACACACGATTATGATTTAGTGGGTGACCTGATTGACACCCCGCCGGCCGAGCCGCCAGCGCAGCCGATGGCAGCGGTAAATCCGTTCCCGATCATCGGATCGAATTCCGGCCGGCAGCACCAGCATCAGTAGGTGATTGATGAAGTGTCCCATCTGCAAGAAGCCCGTTCAACTGGGTGATCCCGAAATGCCGTTTTGCAGCGCGCGATGCCGCTTGATCGATCTCGGCGTGTGGGCCGACGAAGGGTACCGCATTCCGGGGCCGCTGGTGGCCCCGGATGACGCCGGTGTGCCGGACGATGAATAGACTCGCGCTGGCCATCGGCACATGGTTCGGCTGCGGCTACTGGCCCAAGGGGCCGGGTACGGCCGGTTCCATCGGGGCGTTACTGGTGGCCTGGCCGCTGGTTCGTTTTGCGCACTTTGAGCCGTGGCACTTCCTGCTACTGGCGGCGGGGTGGACTGCGCCGGCCATCTGGGCGGCATCGCGCACGGCGGAGATCAAGAAGTTGAAAGACCCGCAGATCGTGGTGGTGGACGAGGTTCTGGGCCAGTGGATCACGCTTGCCGGCGCGGCGGTGCTGGACTGGCAGCACGCGCTGGCGGCGCTGCTGCTGTTCCGGCTGTTCGATATCACCAAACCGTGGCCGGTGCGCCAACTGGAGGCCCTGCCGGGCGGGGTAGGGATTGTCGCCGATGACCTGATGGCCGGCGTCTACGGGGCCGGCGTACTTGTCGCGCTGCGATTCGTGGTTCAATTCTAGGTAGAAGCAGTCAAAGCTCCGGATGCCACTATCACGCAAGCGCACAGAGCGCCCCACAATCGACTCCGTTTCACCGCTTGCCGCCATAGCCGGCGGCGATGTGCAGGTGCGCGGCAAGAACTTCACATTTGCACCCAGGCCATCGGTGGCCATCGGCGGCGTGCTGGCGGCGCTGGTGGTGGGATCGGATCGCTACGTGGTGGCGCGCGTGCCGGACGGCGCGGCCCGCGGCGAACTGATCGTCAGCAATGGCGAGGAGGACAGCCTGCCGGCCGCGATCTCCATCGGCGCGCTGGTGGCGGATAATCTCCATCCCGTGGCGAGTCCGGTAGTGGACGTGCTGGGCAACTGTTTCACCACGTTTAGCGGCTCCCGCGGACAGAAGACGCCGGTAGCTGTGTACCGGGTGGATGCCGCCGGCGAGTTCACCCCGTTTCTGACGGACCTGATGAACGCCACCGGGCTCGCGTTTGACCACGATGGCGTGCTCTACGTTTCATCGCGTTTCGACGGCAACGTGTACCAGGCGGCACAGAGCGGCGAGATGAGCGTGTACGTGGAAGGCATGGGCGTGGCCACGGGCATCGCGTTTGACCCGGCGGGCAATCTGCTGGTGGGTGACCGTGCCGGCACGATTTTCAAGATCAGCCCTTCGCGGCAGGTCTACGTGTTCGCGACCCTGGAGCCTTCCATTTCGGCCTACCACCTGATGTTTGGACCCGAGGGCTACCTCTATGTCACCGGGCCCACTACGTCGAGCTTCGATGCGGTCTACCGGATCTCCTCCGCGGGCGAGGTAGAGGTCTTCTACCGGGGCCTGGGACGGCCGCAAGGGATGGCTTTCGACGCCGCGGGCAACCTGTACGTGGCGGCGTCCCTGGAAGGACGCAAGGGTATCGTGCGGATCACGCCGGAGCGCGAGGCTTCGCTGTACCTGTCCGGCCCCAATATCGTGGGCTGCGCCATCGGGCCGCTCGGCGACCTGTTCATTACCACAACGGGCGCGCTGTACCGCGTGCAGGCTGGGTTTCGGCGGCTATGAACGCCGAGATTGTCGCAGTGGGCAGTGAGTTGCTGACGCCGGAGCGAGTGGACACCAACTCTCTGTGGCTGACGCAGCAGCTGAACGAGCTCGGCGTGGAGGTCACGCAGAAATCGGTGGTCGGCGATGACCGCAACCGGTTGGCGGCGGCGATCGCCGGCGCGCTCACCCGGGCGCCGCTGCTGATTCTCACCGGCGGCCTGGGGCCAACCGAGGACGACATCACCCGCGAGGCCGTGGCGCAGGCACTGCACCGCCGGCTGCTATTCAGCCCGGAGATCTGCCGGTGGATTGAGAGTGTGTTTGCCAGCCGCAGCCGGACGATGGCCGACGTGAACAAACGCCAGGCGTTCCTGATTGAGGGCGCCGAACGGCTGGACAATCCCCACGGAACGGCGCCCGGGCAATGGCTGGACTTGCCGGCCGGGATGGTGCTGATCCTGCCGGGACCGCCGCGCGAGATGCGTCCGATGTTTACGGAGTTGTGCCTGCCCAAGCTGCGCGAGCGGTTGCCGAAGCTATGTATCCGCACACGGTTCTTCCGGGTGGCGGGCATGGGCGAATCTGACCTGGATGCACTGATTGCGCCCATCTATACGCCCTATGCCAATCCGGTGACCACCATCCTCGCAGCAGAGGGCGAAATCCAGGTGCATCTGCGCGCCCGCGCGGACTCCGAGGCGGCTGCCGAGGCGATGGCGCAGGAACTGGGCGGCAAGATCCTGGCGGCGCTGGGCGACCGGGTGTACTCGACCAACGGCGCTCCGCTGGAGCAGGTAGTTGGTGAAATGCTGGTGGCGCGCGGCGCTACGCTGGCGGTAGCCGAGTCGTGCACGGCGGGCCTGTTAGGCGGCCGGATCACGGAAACGGCCGGCGCATCGGCATGGTTCCTGGGCGGGTTTCAAGTCTATGGCACGGCGATGAAGACGCGCCTGCTGGGCTTGGACGTCCAACAGATCAATGAGCACGGAGTAGTGAGCGAGGCAGTGGCCATCGGCATGGCCGATGCGGCCCGGAGCCGGACGGGCGCCACCTACGCGTTGGCGGTGACGGGCGAGGCGGGACCGGATTCGGCCACGCCGGGCATCGAGCCGGGCACGGTATGGATCGCTCTGGCAGCGCCGGAAGGCGTGTCGGCACAGATGTTCCATTTCCCGAAAGGACGGCAGCGTGTGCGCAAGTTTGCGGTGCAGACGGCGCTGAACATGCTGCGCAAACAACTGCGGTGATTGCGGCGCTGCTGTTGATGATGGCGCCGGCGGTGACCTTCCATGCCAACGTCGAACCGATCCTGCAGAGGCGTTGCCAAACGTGTCACCGGCCGGGCGAGATCGGGCCGGTTTCGCTGATGACGTATCAGGAAGTGCGGCCCCTGGCCAAAGCGATCCGGCAGGCGGTTGCGTCGCGGCGCATGCCTCCGTGGTCCGGATCGGAAGGTGGCCCGTTTGCCAACCATCCCGAGCTAACGCCAGACGAAATGGCGACGGTGGAAGCCTGGGCGGACTCAGGGGCGAAGGAAGGGGACCGCCGCAGTGCGCCGCCGCCGATGCACTGGAGCCCAGGCTGGAGCATCCAGCGGCCCGGTCTGGTGCTGACGGCGCCGGCGGCATTCGACGTGCCGGCCACGGGCGCCGTGGAGTATCAGCGGCTGATCCTGCCGCTGTATCTGCTGGAGGACCGCTGGGTGAGCGCGGCCGAGATCCGGCCGGGGGCGCGTTCGGTGGTGCATCAGATTGTGGCCTACATCCGCGAGCCCGGCTCGGAGTGGATGAAGGGCGCGCCGCGGGGCCAGTACTTGCGGGCGAACGGGGCGGCAAAGGCGGAAGTGCTGGCGGTCTACACGCCGGGGCAGACCCCGTTCCAGGCGCCGGACGGCATGGCGAAGCGGATTCCGGCGGGTTCGGATCTGGTGCTGGAATACCACTATGTGGCGGGCGGAAAGCCCGAGAAGGACCAGTCGAGCGTCGGGTTGGTCTTCGCCGCCACGGCTCCCAAGCAACGCGTGGTGACGCTTGAATTGAGCCAGGCGGCGTTCCGGATTCCGGCCGGAGCGCCGAACCACCGCGTGAGCGTGGAAGCGGCGCTGCCCAACGACGTCCTGCTGCTGAGCCTATTCCCGCACATGCAGATGCGCGGCAAGGCGTTTGCGTTTGAGGTGGACGGCGGGGATGGGCGTGTGGAGACGCTGCTGCGCGTGGCGGCATTCCGCTTCAACTGGCAGATGAACTATGTGCTGGCGGCGCCGCGGCCGTTGAAGAAGGGCACCCGGCTGCGGGTGACGGCGTGGTTTGACAATTCGGCCGCCAATGCGTGGAATCCGGATCCTACCCAGGAGGCCAGCGCCGGCGAGCAGAGCTGGGCGGAGAAGTTGGTGGCTTACTTCGATGTGGCCGTGGATCCGGGCCTGGACCGGGCTGCACTACTCCCGCGTTGACGAGAGGACGGCGCCTACAGGGTACGCCGGCAGCAGCAGGAACAGGGCGGCGGAGCCGGCCGTGGCGGCGGCCAGCAAGGTGAGCAGCGCGGCATAGGATCAGGTGGCGTCAAAGGCGCGGCCCATCACCACGGGGCCCATCGCGCCGGCGATGGCGTAGGCGGTCCAAGTCAGTCCGTACAGCGTGGAGAAAGACCGGAGACCGAAGTAGCGGGTCAGCAGATAGGGCGTAATGTCAGCCTCCCCGCCGAGCCCGAAGCCAATCAGCGCCGCGGCGGCCATCGCCGGCAGGGCGGAGCCAGCGGTGACGAGCAGGCAGAAGCCGACGCGCGGGCCGAAGAAGCGGTCCAGCAGGAAGCCGGTGCCGAGGCGGCCACAGAAGCTGGCGAAGCCGAGGATGGAGGCCGCCGTGTTCTGCCGTCGCCGCTGGCGTCCCAGGCGAGGCCCAACACGCGGCATGACAGCCTTCCAGTAGACGGGCGCGATGCCGGCGGGGCGCCGGACGAATCGGTGACCTGGCCTTGTAGCACGGCGCTGGTGTCCTGGGCAGCCAGTGCGGCGGAAACAGCGACCAGCAGCATCAGTAGCTTCATCGAGCAAAGGCGGCTTGGACGGCCAGGTGGGATGTTGGGGTTCGCACCTGACGAGAGTAGCGATCACTGTACTGTTTTGGCAATAATGCAAAGAGGCTAGTACCTATTCAGGATCACAGCCCTCGCCGGACAGTGCCGCGCCGCTACAATGAACTCATGCTCCCCGCCGCTCTTGCATTGCTGGCCGCCGTCAGTACAGGCCCCAACATCGGCGAAAAAGTCCCTGATTTCACGCTCCCAGACCAAGCCGGTCAACTGCGCTCTGTGGCCTCGCTGCAAGGCCCCCGGGGCCTCGTCCTTCTGTTCTTTCGTTCGGCCGATTGGTGACCTTACTGCAAAGGCCAGCTCGTGGAGCTGCAGACCCATCTCGGCGAGTTCTCCAAGCGCGGCCTGCACATAGCCGCTATCAGTTACGATCCGCCGCAGGTGCTGGCCGCCTTCGCCGCCCGCCGCTCA
>JBBQLF010000329.1:0-5896 GCA_038327695.1 Bryobacterales bacterium | reverse complement strand
GGCGCCAAGCCCGTGGAGGTGAAGGGTCCGAACTACGACTTCACGCTCGATCACGTGAAGAACTTCCTGGAGTGTTGCCGAAGCCGTAAACGACCAAACTGTGATGTCTATGATGGCCATCGCTCGGCCATGGCGTCGCATCTGGGCAACATCAGCTACGTCCAGAAGCGCCGGTTGAATTTTGATCCGGCGCGGGAGGAGATCCTTCCGCTGTAACCGGGAGGCCGCCGCCGCTACCCTTGCTGCGCTCCATCGAGAAGTGTGCGGTAGACCGCCTCGTACCGCGGAATGATCTTCGACGTGCAGAAGCGCGTCTCAGCCGTCTCGCGCGCCGCCCACCGCAGCCGGTTCCGCAACGTGGTATCGGTCAGGATCTCCAAAACCCGCTTCGATTGCGATGCTACGTCGCCGACCGCTTCCAGATACCCGTCCTGGCCGTGCGTAATCAACTCCGGCACACCGCCTACGCGCGTCGCCACCGGGATGACCCCGCAGGCCATCGCTTCCAGGGCCGCCAATCCGAAGGACTCCATCCGGCTCGGCAGAAGCAGAACGTCGGCCTGCGGGATTAGCTTTTCGATGTGGTTCTGCTTGCCCAGGAACTTGACGTGGCCGTGCACGCCCAACTCGAAGGCCAGCCGCTCCGCCGCGCTCTGGTCCGGCCCGTCACCGGCCATCCAGAGCTCGCAATCGACCTGCGCCCGCACGCGCGCCAGGATCTCCACGCAATCCGTCACGCGCTTCACCTCCCGGAAGTTGGAGATGTGCAGCAGGCGCGGGCGCCCTTCGTGCGGCTCCTTCGCCATCCGGTACAGGTCACAATTGACGAAGTTGTGCACCACGTGGATGGTGTTCTGCACACCGAACACCTGAACGGTCTGCTGCCGCAGGTTTTCGCTGATCGACGTCACCGCATCGGACTGTTCAATCGAGAACTTGGTGATGGGAAAGTAGGCGCGATCGGTCCCGACCAGAGTAATGTCGGTCCCATGCAGAGTGGTGATGTAGGGCAACCGCCGCTTGCCGGCCAGCATGGCGCGCGCCAGATATGCCGAGGCCGAGTGCGGGATGGCGTAGTGCACATGCAGCAGATCCAGGTTCTGCCACTCGGCGATCTCCGCCATGCGGGACGCGAGCGCCAGATCGTAAGGCGGATACTGAAACAGCGGGTAGCTCGAAACCTCGACTTCGTGGTAGTAGATCCGCGCCGTACCCGGATCCAGCCGGATTGGATTGGCGTAGGTGATGAAGTGAACCTCATGGCCGCGGGCCGCCAGTTCCATGCCGAGCTCCGTGGCGACGATGCCGGAGCCGCCGTAGGTGGGATAGCAGGTGATGCCGATTCGCATATTGTCACTCGCGCCAGTTCAGTTCACCATATCCAATGCGGCCATGGATATTCTCGGCCGGGTGGGCCACGTCGCCGCCCCCAAACCAGACCCGAACGCTCGCCTCGCTGGCCAGCACAGTCGCGTCGCAGACCACCTGAGCGTTCCACGGTTCTGCGCCGGCGATCCATAAGCCGGTCCGCTGCCAGTGTATTCCGTCGCTCGACCGGGCGAGCCCCATGCGCCGCACCTCATTTTGGGCGCGGCCGGTGTATAGCATCCACCATGAACCGCGCGCACTCCACACGGCCGGTTCGCCGAGCCCGGCTTCGTCCCACGCGCCTGGACCGCCTACTTCGAGTACCGGGGCTCCGGTCAGTTTGGTCCACTGGCGGCCGTCGCTGGACACTGCTACACCCAAGCGTTGCCGCCGTGCGCGGTCCTCGCCCAGGTAGTACAGATACAATCGGCCACCCGCCTCCAGGACATACGGGTCGGCTGCGGCGCGCTCGTCCCAGGCGCCGCGCGGTCCCAATGCCAGCACAGGCGCCGGTTCGCGCGTCCAGGTGGTGGCATCGCTGGAACGGGTCAAGCCAATCCGGGGCGGGCTGCCGGCCTGATAGAAATACAACAACTCCCCTTGAAACACGATGCCGGCTCCGTTGGCGGCGATATAGCCGCCCTCCCACGAGCCTGCCCGGGGTGAAAGGACCCTCTGCGCTTCGCGCCAGGCGATACCGTCGGCGGAGAGCGCCGATTCGGTGTGCCACGTCCGCCCGTCGAATACCGAGAATAGATTCAGCAGACCGCCCGGCCACTTCACCACGGATGGATTCAGCGTATCCACCGCGCCTGTTTGCAGGACTGGTTCCCGCCGCGCCTGCCATTCATACCGGCCCGGCTGGAGCGGCCCCTGCACGGGCAGCGTGAAAGTCGAGTAGCGGCCACAGCCGGCCAGAACCAGGGCGAGCCAAGGAGCAGAACGTTTCATACCGGGATCGCGATCCGTACTTGCGAGCCTTGTCCCGGACGCGAGGTCAGGACCAGCGAGCCCGCCAATGACCGGACCCGCCGCTGGACGCTCGCCGGCCCCATTCGCAGCAACTCCAGTTCGTCCAGGTCAAACGACCCCGCGAACGGGAAGCCCGTCCCATCGTCCTCCACGTCAATCTGCAACGACCCGTTGCGACGCGCCACCGCCACGGCCACCCGGGACGCGCCCGAGTGCTTCCTGACGTTGTTCAGTGACTCGCGGACAATCTGGACGATATCGGTGGACGCCTCGATGTCGTCGTGCATCGCGTCCGGGTCCACCTGGAACGTGGCAGGGATTCCGCTGTCTTTCTGAAAGAGACCGACCGTGGAGCGCAGCGCAGCGGCCAGTCCGGCCCCGTCCACCTCCACCGGGCGCATGTTACGCACGAACGTTCGGACCTCCGTCACCTGGTTGTTGCAGATCTCGCGCAGCTGCCGCAACTCCTCCATGCCGGTATCATGGTTGCGTTCCAGCATCTTTCGCACGATCTCCAACCGCATCTGCACGCTGATGAAGCTCTGTAGCGGCCCATCGTGAAGATCTGACGCAATCCGCTGGCGCTCCGCTTCGCGCGCCAGTTGCGCCTCCGAGCGATGGAGCACAGCCTGGTGCGAGGCCGAATGCAGCCGGGCGAGCAAGCTCTGTTTCTGCAGCGCCACGATGCAGCCAAACATGCCTAAGACCAGCAGAATGGGCGCGAGGCGCTCGGCGCTCGGAGACTGGATTGTGATTACGAACGCCAGACTGAGCACAGTCGTCAGTAGCACCTCGCGCCAGTCCTGCAGCGTCGCCACGGCGGCAAACAGATAGAAAGCCGCCAGCACCGCCAGCCAGAAGGCGCTGGCATCGCCCAGGGCCACGCACAGCAGAAACGTGCCCAGGTCCAGGACCAGATGCAGGATGCCAAAGCGATCCTGGCGCTCCGGCCAGCGCCAGAAGACGGACACGACGCTGTAGGTGACCAGGACGGCCACCAACAGGGCCCAGGTTGCGGCGCCTGTACCCGTCGCGGCCAGCACCACCCAAAGGCAGGCCGAACTCACCAGGGCGCGCATGAAGCTCAGATAGCGGCGCCACAGATACGGCAGAACCATTTGATCCGCAACCACGGGTGGCACCCCTGCCGCGGCTAGCGCACGTACAGATAGAGCGTGTGGCTGCGGCCTTCGCCATCATCCTCCACGTGCTCTTCCTTCACTGGCGTCCAGCCCTGGAACATGAAATCGTGCGCCACGATGCGCGTGCCGGGCTTGAGTTGTTTTTCCAGCATAGGCCGGATTCTGTCGTTCGAACTCGGCAACAGGTAGACGGTCAGCAGGTTGGCGGCGGCGAAATCCTGTTTCAGAATGTCCCCCTGAATGATGCGGGCCCGCTTTTCCAGCCCGAGCGCTTTGATCTGATCCGAAGACAGCTTCCAGAGATCGGCGTCGTACTCAACGCCGGTGGCGTCGGCCTTGAACTTGTCAGCCGCCATGATGATCACACGCCCGTCACCGGAGCCCAGATCGTACATCTTCTCGCCAGGCTTCAGCCCACCGAGCTTCAACATCCGCTCCACCACCGTTTCCGGCGTGGGGTAGTAGGGTGCGAGCTTCTCGGTGGCCTTCTTCTCTTGCGCCAACAGAGGCAGCATCGCGGCGGCGAACAGTAGGAGTCGGCGAGTCATCGGCTTGAAGTCTCCTCTTCGATTATTGCGCGACCGTCATCCTGACGCGATTGCTTATCCTGCCGGATGCTTCCAACACCAACTCCGCAGCGCCGGTGTCAAGCAACTCCGGTAGTTGAACCTCCACCAGGTAGTAGCCGATATAGCCGGGCGCCAAGGTGGCTTGCGTCACTGCCAGAGAAATCGAGTTCAACGACGCGCGGAGCGCCGCCCGCACGCGCGGAGCGTCTTCCAACGGGGCGGCCAGCCCTGTCGGCCACTCCGGTTGCACACGGCCCAGGCCACTCATCAGGATCTGTACGCGCATGCCTGGCCGCGCCGGGTGCATCGCATCCAACTGCACTCCGGACTCAGCGTCGATCAGCATGGGGGAACCGTCGCGGTCAATCAGGATCGAAGGCGCGACGCTCTGCAATGGCATAGGAAATACCACTCTGCCCTGCGGTGAATCCACCACCACCTGCACTGAATCGCCGGCGCTCTCAAACGGGATTTGGATCTGCGACTCCGTATCGGTGGCGGCCAGGACCGGCGCCTGAATGCTGTTGGCGCGTGCTCCAGTCACGCGGGCGCCCAGCACGCTGAGCAGTGCCCCAGGCGCGGCCGCCCTCGTGCCGTAGTCAGCCGAGTGGACCACTTGTGGCTGACGGATTCGATGCGGAGCCAGGGTGGTGTAGACGCCGAAGCCGTCCAGGGCAGCCAGCAGAAGATGACCTCCGTCGTCGAGCCGCACATCGCGTGCCGGAGTTGCCGGCAATCCGCCGTTGAGCGCCTGCCACGGCGTGGACTGCGCCGGTGCCCGCAGATCGCCCATGGTGTAAAAGATGCCGCGCTGCGTGGCGACGTAGATCGCTCCGGTCGCACGGTCAGCGGTGACGCCGTAGGCCGGGCCGTCCGGCAGATTGGCCGAAAGATCGTCCCAAAACCGCCCGCCGTTGAGCGTCCGGAGCAGGCGCGGCCCACCCTTGTCCTTGGAGGACAGCACCGCAAGTGCAAGTCCGCGATCGGCAGGATCAACCCATATCCGCTCCACTGCGCCAGACTGCGGTTGTGCCGCGGCACCGTTCCAGGATCGGCCGGCGTCCAGGCTGACCCACAGCCGCCCATCGGCTGACCCGGCATACAGGGAATCGCCCGCCTGCGCGGCGGCCGTGACCTCGGTGTCGAAGCGCTGGGAAAGGGCCGAACGCATCTGCTTCCCGGCTGCCAGCCCGGCCTGGGAAACAGCCCGCCAGCCCACGTGCTGGCCAGGGGTCCACTCCAACTCCCGTTGCTCATCCGGTTCCGAACCCGCCGAAATCCGCAAACCTCTTGAGCCGCTTGGCGCGGCCAGGATCCGGCGGACCGGCAAATTGGGCAGCCCCTCGTTCAAGCCGTGCCACGACAGCCCGCCGTCCACCGACAGCCAGATTCCGGTGGTGGCCGCAGCCACCAGGCGCATCGCGTCGGAGGGGTCCACAGCCAAGTCCTGCACCCTGCCGCCCAGCACGGAGCCATCCCGAAACGTGGTCAGATTGCTCCAGTTCAGACCGCCATCGGCAGACCGCCAAACATCCCGCCCGGCCGCGTACACAATTGCAGGATTGCCGCGGGCTGGACGCAGTACCGCCCCGGACTCAGGAGCGATGGCGCCGGCCGGCACCGCCGTTGTGTCCGCCGGGACAGCCTCAATCTGGGACTGCCATGCTTCCAGGTCCGCTGAGGCGTATCTGCGCCCCCCGGGCAGTTGGACGTGGACCCGGCCATCGGCGCCAAACCCGACCTTTTCGACCGGGCCGCCTGCTGGTGATGACAGGTCCAGCAACTGGGTGGAGTTCCCGATCCGCCGCCACTGCGCCGCCGCAGGCGGAGCCAGCGCAATCCAGG
>JBBQLF010000328.1:0-5914 GCA_038327695.1 Bryobacterales bacterium | reverse complement strand
GCCGCCGCCGCGCAATCGGTCAGCGCCGGCGCCGCCGCCGTCTTTGCCGTCGAGGGTGATCAGTTCGCCCCATCCCGCTACGCCACCGACGCCGCCGCCGCCGAAGCCATCGCCAAAGCCTCCGGCGCCCAGGTCATCCTCGCCACCGGCACCATGCGCTTCAACCGCGCCCTGCCCGGCGTCGCCTGCCGCCTGAATGGCGCCTGCGAAACGCACATCGTGGCCATCGAGCCGGATCTCAAGATCCACCGCTGGTACTACCGCCAGCGCATGGAGGCGACCCTCAGCCGCGCCGCCCGCCCCTGGATTCTCCTGCTGGAACCCGGCGCCTTCGAGTCCGCCCCGGCCGCGCCCGGCGCCGCCGCCACGCCCGTCGCCGTTTCCGTCGAGACCCGCACCACCGTCACCGGCTACCACGCCCCCAGCGCGGATCAGCAGACCATCCGCCCCGACGCGCAGGTCCTGCTCGTCGCCGGCGCCGGCTGGACCAAGAAACAAAAGGACGGCGCCACGCACACCGCCGAAGCCGCCACGCTGATCCTCAACTTCGTCCAGAAGACGCAATCCTCGCTCGGCTCTTCCAAGTCGCTGGTCGATCTCTCCGGCGAAGGCCAGAGCGTGCTGCCCTTCCTGTCCCACCTCCACCAGGTCGGCCAGACCGGCTCCTCCCCCCGCCACCGCAAGGGCCTGGCCACCTGCTGCCACGGCGAAGAGCCCCACGTCGTCGGCTGGCGTTTCATCAACGACCGCCGCGCCATCAACCTGGACGCCGCCTGCGGCTGGGCGCGGGGCAAGGCCGACGTGCTCTACGTTGCCGACGCGTTTGAAGTCATGCGCGAACTCGAGAAACTGCTTTAATTGAACCCGTGGCCCTCAAGTATCAGCGTCCCAGTTTCTTGCTGGAAATACTCACTCAGGAGCAATACCAAAACTGGCTCCATCGGAAGGCGCTTGCGCACGTTAGGCGTGACCGGAAGCGCGGTAACATGACCGCGACCAATGAGGAATACAAGAAGGCCATTCATCGCGCGGCCGCTGAATCTCACGGGCTGGACTGTAACACGGGCGAAGGCTTGGATTGGTCGCTGGTTGGCAAGTACAGCAATGCGGAAGCCAAAGCCGGACGAAGACAATACAAAGCGAAATTCGCGCTCCTTCCCACCATCGACCACGTCGGGGACGGCCTCGGAGTTGCGGATTTCAAGATATGTTCCTGGCGGACGAACGACGCCAAAAACGACTTGGCTCACGAGGACTTTGTCGCCTTATGCCGCCTTGTCACCGAGTATGTCAACCGCCCGCGAGCAGCAAAAGTGCTACCTGCCGGGGTCCCGCCTGACGGCAACGGGTGCGCGACATGAAAGTGGAGTGGTCCGTACCCAATCAGAGCCGCGACCGTAAGGGAGCGTTAGAATTGGGTACTCAGACGCCAGGATTTCCTCGATTGGCCGGGCATTTCGTGACTCCTCCACTTTCATGTCACGCACCCGAAGGCAACGGAATCCTCGATCCGGCAAACGAATGACGCTGACATGCACATGGTTCCTGGATGAGCCAAGCGGTACCGTTGGCGTAATCATGAACTAGAGGTTGCAGCCATGCCCGGACTGGACTGGTCCCAATGCCCTGCAGTCGAAAGCATCCCGGGCAAGGTGAGCGGCGCGTGGGTTCTCAAGGGCACCCGCATGCCGGTGCAAACGATCTTCGCGAATCTGGAAGCCGGTCTGTCCGTGCGAGAGATAACGGAAGTGTTCGACGTGACGGAACAGGAAGTCAGGGCCGTCCTGCACTTCGCCACCCAGAGTCTGGAAAGAGCTCCCGCATACGGATGAGGTTGCATTTGCCGCCACAACGTCTGGCACGAACTCACCCGCCCGCGGACGCGGGCGAAGCCGTAAAAAGACTGACGGCCTACGTTGAGGACTGACGCCCACCGCCAGTCCCTCCGTCCGCTCCTGCAATCGTCCCCAATCCATGAACGGGTGGAGGGAGCGCGCCAAATCGCCGGCGCTTTCGAGGCCATTCTCGAAATCGAGAAGCTCGTCTACCAGCTCTACACTGCCGTCACGATCTCGACCTCACCGGCGAGACTGGCCGGTTCGGGAATGGGGTCTCCAAACGCCCGAAGTGCCTCCAAATGCCCCTGAATCGCCTCCCGAATGTTGGCCCTCGTCTCCTCCAAGGTCTTGCCGGTGGTCATGCAGCCCGGTAGATCCGGCACGTACGCAGCCCAGTTGCTTTGGGCGCGCTCGAAAATGACAGCATACTTAACGCTCATCCTTTTCCTCCAAAGCCGCAGAGCGGAGAATCGTCTTCAGCGTCCCAACTGGGATGTCGTCGCCGGCGTTGCCTGGAATCGTCACCACGTTCGGTTTCGTTGGGTGCTTGAAGTGGCGGTGACTTCCGGTTGTCCGCACGTGCCGCCAACCGTCGGATTCGATCATTCGAACCAGCTCCCTGCCTTCACCACTCCCATCCTACCGGCAACTCGCCGCGGCTGGCGCAGGCTGAAGTGCCGCGTGTTCCAGCAGGTGGCCGGAGCCAGCAAGTCCGCCCGGCTCCTCCCCCCGCCCCCGCAAAGGCCTGGCCACCTGCTGCCACGGCGAAGAGCCCCACGCCGCCGGCTGGCGCTTCATCAACGGCCGCCGCGCCGTCAACCTGGACGCCGCCTGCGGCTGGTCCCGCGGCAAGGCCGGCGTGCTCTCTGCCGCCGGCTCCTTCGAAGTCATGCGCGAACTGGAGAAGCTGCTCTAATTGGCCTTGGCGCCCACACGGGCCAGGACGCACAGGGCGCCTCCCTCGGCGGCATGGAATTCCAGTTGGTACTCGCCGAGAAACACGGGGCCGAGTTGCCAATAGAAGATGCCGCCCTCGGCGTCAAAGGTGGAGCCGATGGGCAGTGGGCGCAGTTCATCGCCGACCCGCATGGCCGCCGTCCATTGTGACCCGCCGGGGAGATGGATCTCCAGACGGTCCAGTTCCTGGAGCTCGATGGCCTCGAAGAGCCCCTCGCCAGCCTGGCGGATGGGCGTCAGCCCGGCCTCCGGATCATAGCCCCGGCGGAACGCCGGATAGGCTGCGGCCGCCGCAACAGGGCGGCGCTGGCGGGCGGCGCGCAAGTGGCAGGCGCGTTCGGCCTGGAGCGCCGCTTCGGGATCACCGCCGGTGGTTGCGGTGTTCTGGATGTCAATGAAGCGGCTGCCGATGCCGTCGCCGCGATTCAGATTGTCGTAGATCAGCCAGCCGAGATTGTGCAGCCCGTTGGCGAACCGGGTGGTGTCCAGCAGGTAGTAACCGACGCCCGTTGTGCTGTTGATGTAGCCGGGGAATGAGGCGGCGATGTCACTGCGATTCAGGCCATAGACGGGATGGGCGAAATTGACGCCATCGACGCCCACCCAGACGCCCAGCCCGTCTGTGGCGATGAAGCCCGGTTTCGGTGTCATCGCCCAGCCCCAGTTCAGGTAGGTGCCGGAGATGGTTTCGCCCTGACCCGGCGTATCGAGGGTGCCAAACGGTTTGGTGGAGTTACGCGCGCTTCGGATTCGCACGGGCTCTGGTCTACAGCGGGATGGGGGATCGGGCGCTGGCGCTGATTGAGCTGGAGAAGGCGGCGGCGGCCAGAGCGCCTTCGGCGATGTTCGCGGGCGTGGATCCGGTGTTTGCCGGATTGCGGGGCGAAGCCGGCTTTGAGCGGCTGATGGGGACTATGGGTTTGCGGTAGGCGCCGCCGTCCTCACTTCCGGAAACCCGCCTCCGTACCGGAACGCTGAATGGCGGCTTCGTCAATCGTGCCGGGCTTCCAGCCGGCGGCCATCCGCACATCGGCGGCCACGTCAACGGTGGTCTTCGGGATGTCCACCCAGCCGGAGCGGTTGTAGAGCACAGGTTGGACGTACTGCCGCGTGTAGGCGGCCGAGTAGTTCTTCCAGTGGGTCAGCGCCGTAGTGAGTTGCTGCACCGCCGCGGCCTGGCGCGCCGCGTCTCCGGTCTTGTCGAAGAGCGCCAGGTCACAGGCGCCGCGGATCTTGGCCGCATAGTAGAGGCCCAGATGCGCCATGGTTTCGATGTCGTTGAGCGTGGCGGCGTACTCCTTGGCCGGAGCGGCGCCGGCAACGGCCGCGCGGCGGAGTTGCGGCAGCGCTGCCAGCGCCCTGGTAGCGTTGGCGTCCAGAGTGGCGGCGATCTCCAGCGGCGTGACGCCGGCCGGTTTCTGGTTGGCCAGCACACTGGTGCGCCATTGGATGATGTTGAGCACGCCGGCGCCGGGCATCGTGCCTCCTTCGATGAAGTGGCGCACGTTGTAATAGCCCTGCTTGCGGCGGCTGGCTTCGGGGAACCACTTCAGATCGATATCGCCCCAGAAGAAGCGGGTGATGTAGGGAAACGTCTTCGAGGCGTCGGCCCAGGCGGCGGTCAGCCTGGGCACGTCCGCGCCGGGGAAGCGGGCGGCGATGAGCCGGGCGAAGACGGTCTCCGGCAGATCCGGTTCAAAGGCGAGCCGGCCCCACAGCGCAAAGGAGAGCCACTGCTTGTGCATCACGGTCTGGCGCGGCCTGGAGGCGTCTTTGGTCAGGAAGTCGCGGCCCCACAGAAAGCCGTCCGGGCCCATGTAGAAGCCGGCGATTTTGTCCTCGCCAGGCATCGCTTTGATGAAGGCGCGGGCGTAGTCCAGGTCCGCCCAGCGGAAGCTGTAGATGTCGTCGTTGCGCACGGTGAGCCAGGTGCGGAGTTGCGGAGACAGCATGGGCAACAACGGCTTGATCATGGCCGGCTCCGGCACCGAATACATATGGGCGATGGCGTACTTGAAGCTGAGGTCGAGCGGGCAGGGCAGCTCGGCGAAGGCCTCCCGGATTCCAGTGAGGCCAGTCATGTGGAAGCGGTGGATGAGCCGGAACTTCCGCTGAGGATCCTCCTTGAGCGCGTCGCGGATGCCTTCGCCATAGGTCTTCCAGAGCCACTGCTCCTTGGTGATGCCGCCCATGTCCGCAGGCATGCTCTCGCCGGCGGTGATGCCGAGGCCCGCCAGCAGCGGATAGGTCTTGATGGTCTCGCGGACACTGGCGCGAAAGTAGGCGATGGTGCGCGGCGCGCCCTTGTCGCCGGTGATGCCGTCCTTGCCCTCCGCGCCGTGGAGAAATGTGTTCCAGGTGAACAGGTACACGTCAATCCCGCGATCCTTCGCCAGTTGCATGACGTCGCGCCAGAACCGGATCTTCTCGTCGATGGTCAGCTTCCGGACCACCTCGTGATTGGCGAGCATCTCCGGCTTGACGAAGTTGTTGCCGGCGGCGTCGAACTTCTCATCGAGCTTCGCGGTGGTGCGCCAGACGTCGTTGAGGGCGACGTTGGGGAATTCCGGCACCTTGACGATGCTGGGGAAGGGATGGAGGCTCCACAGCGAAAGAACGTTGTAGCGGTGGCGGGCCATGTCGTCCAGAAACTCCCGCCAGAACGCCGTGCTCCAGACTTCCGGAATGTTGAGCTGGGCTGCGTCTGAGGGGTCCGTGTAGCTGGGCGTGCGCAGATCCAGCGGGATGTTGAACTTGATGCCGCGCTGGGCGATGTGCGGCGTATGGCTGGAGTCCTTGAGCGACTCGAGCGTGCCGGTGCGGATGGCCTCGGCGATATCGAGGCCACCGTACATGACGCCGGCGGAGTCCGCGCCGCGGACGTCGATGGCGGTCCGGCCGTTCTGGCGGCGGACGCGGATCTGGTAGCTCTGCGGGGCGGCGCCGGCTGCGAGGGACAGCGTGACGTCCAGGGCGCCGGTAGCGCGGGCGGCCCCCTGGCGGGCGGTCACACCGGCGGCGGAACGGGCGGGGCCGGCCGCGGCCCCCAAGACCGTGTGCGGAAGCGGAGGCGCCCCCCGAGCGGAGGCGGAGAGCAGGACGCAGACCGAGGCGCGGTT
>JBBQLF010000327.1:0-5917 GCA_038327695.1 Bryobacterales bacterium | reverse complement strand
CCTGTGGGATCCCAGGAAAGCCCCACGCTACTACGTCCCGGATCCCAAAAACACCAAGCAGCTCATCGATCCCGCCTACCCGAACAACCCGCTGTCGCCGAGCGTTTTCAGCGCACTGTTGTACTCCCTGGTGCCAGGCTCGGGCGACCCGCGCAACGGCGTCGTCGCCCTCGGTGACGCGCGCGGCTTCACCGGCATCCGCAACCCGAACTATCTCCTGTTCGCGCCGAGAGGCGGCGTAGCCTGGCAGTTCATGCCGAAGACTGTGCTGCGCGTGGGCTTCGGCTGGTCTTACAACCGGCCCACCATCGGACAGTCTACCGGCACGTATCAGAACGGCCTGGCCGAAACGGTCGACTACCGGCAAACCAGCTTGAGTTCGCTCACCACTTCCACAGTCAAGCGCCTCTCCCCGCAGCCGTTCGGATCCATCGATGAGTCCAGCAACGCCCAGCCCACCGTCTACGACTACAGCTTCTCGCTGCAGCGCGAACTCCCGTTCAACATGGTGCTCGACCTCGCCTACATCGGCAACGTCCAGCGCCACCAGGCCATGCAGTTCAACATCAACCAGGTGTTGCCCGGCGTTTCCTGGAAGGAGGAGTTCAAGGACCCGCGCCTGGCCGGCAACAACTTCTTTGGCCCGGTGTCAGCCTCCAATCCGAACCCGCTGCCCGGCACCCAGGCCGTCGACAGCAACCTGATGCGCCCCTACCGCGGCTTCGGCACCCTGAATCTCATCACCAACGTGGCCAACGCCCGCTACAACTCACTCCAGTGGAGCATTAACAAGCGCATGAGCCGCGGGCTCACCTTCCAGTTCGTCCACACGTTCTCCAAGCTTCTGACCGGCACCGAGAGCGTCGGCCCGTTCTTCTACCGCTGGAAGGACTACACCGGCTTCATGGCCAATGAGCACCGGATCAACGTCGTCGGCATCAACTACACCTATGAAGTGCCGAAGCTGGCCGCCAAGCTGGGCTGGAACAACGGCTTCGCCCGCCAGTTGCTGGACGGCTGGAACCTGGCGCACCTGATGAACTTCTACGGCGGCCGGCCGCTGACGCCCTCCTTCGGCATGCAGTACGCCGGCAACACGCAGGGCGTCGCCAACATCAATAGCCTTTTCACCGGCAGCTCCGACATCGCGCCGCGCATCCAACCGGCGGCCAATCCCAACAACGGGATTGCCGCCATGGACAACATGTTCAACATCAGCTCGTTCGCAGTGCCCGGCATTCCGAACGTTGGCATGGGCTCGCGGAACTATCTCTGGTCGAGAGGCACGTTTTCGAACGATATCAACGTCAGCAAGACCTTCCCGATTCGCGAAGGCATGGGCCTGGAGCTGCGCGCCTCCATGTTCAACCCCCTCAACCAGGTTCGCCGCCAGGATCTGAACACCGGCTTCACCTACAAGATGAAGGGCGCCAACCTCAGCGACGGCTACTCCATCTACAATTCACCCGATCAGCTGGTAAAGAACCTGCTGGCCCGCACGCCCAACGCCAGCACGGGCGAGCAGTACAACCAATACCGCAGCGGCGTCGGCCACGAGAGCGTCACCAGCGTGATGGACATGCGCCGCATCGAGATCGGTTTGCGTTTCAAGTTCTGACGCGTAAAGCCGGACACGCCCTCACGGCCCGTCAGGAAGCGGCCATTCCAACCGCTCCGTCGAAAACGATGCTTCTTGTCCGCCATGCGTCCCCGCCCCCCTCGCCGCTGGCGGCATGCTCATTACTTCCGGTGACCCGCAGGGCCATCCTGGCTCCGTCGAAAACGATGCTTCTTGTCCGCCATGCGTCCCCGCCCCCTTCGCCGCTGGCGGCTTCTTCGTTACTTCCGGTGAACCGCAGGGCCATCCTGGCTTGCTGACGCGCGCGGCACGAAATCGGGTTCTGAGCCGCGCGCTTCAGCCAGCGGGCGTGCCGAACTGGCCCGGTCATTCCGGGACGAGTCCTTAGCTGCCGAAGTAGCCTTGGGCCAGCTCCGGTTTCATCTCCAGGGCCTGCCGCCAGCAGGTGCGGGCTTCTTCGGCGTGCCCCTGAGACTTGAGGGCGTGGCCGAGGTTGAGCAGGGCCTCGGGGAAGTTGGGGCGCAGGCCGAGCGCTTCCCGATAGAGTGCAACTGCATCGTCCAGGCTACCCTGTCGTTGCAGCAGCAGTCCTGTGTTGTAGAACAGCTCGGGCGTGCGTTCGCCCAGGTCGATCAACTTGCCCTGCAGTTCCAGGGCCCGTTGCTGATCCTGCTTCTCGATGGCGAGCGCGGCGAGCCCGCGGAGGGCCTCCACGCTGCCGGCCTTTGCCGCTAGCGCCGCTTCGAAGCTCTGGGCGGCCTTCTCCACCTCGCCCGTCTGCTTGTAGGCCAGACCGGCATTGATCTGGGCCTCCGCCCAATCCGGGCGGCGGCTCAAGCAGCGTTCAAAGGCGTCGATGGCGCCAGAGGCATCGCCGCGGCTGAGCTTCAGGTAACCCAGCCGGAACCAGGCGTCGTCCCAGGTGGGGTTGCTGCGCAGCAGCCGGTTGTAGAGATCCTCGGCGTCGGCCGGTCGGCCTTGCTCTTCCAGCAACCCGGCCAGATTGGCCAGGACCTCCGGCAAGTCGGGGTTCAGCTTGAGGGCCGTCTCGTAGGCCTCCCGGGCGCCGTTCGGATTGCCCGCACTCTGCCGGACTACGCCGATGTTGGCCCATGTTTGGGCGTGCTCGGGCTTCAGTCGGGCTGCCTGGACGTACGTCTTCTCGGCCTGGTCCAGCTTGTTCAGCTTCTGGTAGGCGACGCCCAGGTTGTAACAACGCTCGAAGTTCTCGGGGGTCTGCTCCACCAGCATGGCGCAGTGACGCGAGGCCGCCTCGTAGTCTTCACCGGCAAACGCGCACCACGCAAGTCCCTCCGACGCCGCCGGAGAGGAGGAGCGCAACGCCAGCAGTTTCTCGCTCGTCTCGCGGACCAGGGCCTGGTCGGCCTGGCGCATGCCGATGTGCACCATGTTGGCCATGGGCTCCTCGGCGTTCGGGTTGGCGGCGACGATCTGCCGGTAGATCTCCAGCGATTCGGTGTAGCGGCCCATCAATTCCAGCGAGACTGCCTTGCCAAACAGCGGGGTCTCTTCTTTCGGCGTCTTGCCCAGGCACGCCTCGAAATGCTCCAGCGCCTCTTCCGCATCGCGCGTATGGAGCAGGCAGATGCCCAGGCCCAGTTGCGCGTCCTGGCGCGAGGGATCTCCACTCAACGCCCGCCGGAAATTGCCGGCGGCATCGCCCCAGCGGCCGAGCTTCTCCTGGCAGACCGCCAGGTTGAAATGAGCCGACGTCGAACCAGGCACCAGACTCAGGAGGCTCTCGTAACTCCTCGCCGCATCGTCGTAGAGCTCCAGTTCAAATTGAATGTGGCCCTGGGCGGCGTACACCTCCTGCGGCGCGTCGCCGGATCCGGCGGCCCGTTCCAGTTCCTCCAGCGCCTCCCGTCCCTTGCCCTCCAGGTGCAGCGTCACCGCGCGAGCCAGGGCAGTTCCACCATCAGCGATTGTTCCCATCGGATTGCTCCCATTCTCTTCCCGCATTGACTTGATTGGCTACTCGCTCCACTCCGGGTCCGCCCCAGGCCGGCGCTGCACTCATTTGGGCCGGATCACCGGCGTCGTCGTCTCGTACGGCCTCAGCAGCGCGCACAGGCGCCCCAGGTAGTCGTACTGGTGTTTGACCTGCACCCAACGCAGATAACTCCTGTCGCCCCTCGGGCCATAGAACCCGATGCCGCCCTCCGGCAACCGGGCGTCCGTGAAGCGGTACAGCAGCCGCTCCTGCAGATAAAGGCTGAAATCGCTGCCCCGCAACTCCGTGCGCAACAGGTACATGTTGTCCGGCCTGACCGGATAGGGCGACGGAGTCACGTGGTGCCGGTCCTCCTTGCCGTCGATCACGGCAAAATGGACGAGCTGGGCTTCCGGCATCGGCCCCCCCCGGGTGATGACGATCCGCATAGCTTGGTAGTTCCTGGCGTCCTTGGCGCGGACCACCCAGTTCAAACTGCGGCCCTGAATCTGCCCCAGAAACTCCATGGTGTAGTCGCGCAGCCTCATAGATGGCTGGTAAAGGGCCAGGGTGCCCGGTTCCAGGAAGCTGGCTGCCCCGTAACGCCAGGACTTCGCCCAGTTTTCGTTGCCTTGCCAATCTCCAAGACCTCCCCGAAAATCATCTAACAGGTTGACGGCGGCGCGGTTTCCTAAGGTCCGGGCCACCACGCCCGAGAGCGAATCCAGTGGACTCGCATTCGAACGGGACGGTCCGGCCTGCCGGTGCAACGCCGCCTCCGGCACTACTGTTGACTTCGGCTGAGTGCCGCCAAAGCTGTAGACCCCAAGGGCGAGAATCGGCGAAAGCCCCGCGACGGCCCACTTCAGCCAGCCCGGCTGCCCGCTCCAGAACCCGCCACGCACCGGCCCGCGCAGGTCCCGCCCGGCCGGTCCCTTGGCCCGGTGGCGGTTCCGTTCCTGGCGGTCCGGCCGGGCGCCGGCGCACTCAAGCGCCAGCCCGGCCATTGGCTCAGCCGGCGGCGTAGCCAGCGACGTGTCCCAGACTGGCACCGGGATCCGGCAGCCCACTCCGTCCTGGGCGCCGCAGGTCCGGACGGCCCGGCCGATCGCCAGCGGGAGTTGCCGCTGGAGGGCGGGCGGAATCCCCTCCTCGGCCGGCTCGGCCTGTGGCGCGGGAGCAGTTGGCGTGGGCGCGGACCCTGGCTCCGGATCAGCGCCGAACGCGTCCGCGGGCGCGGCAGTTACCGTTACCGGCAGCCCGACGGCCACCGGAGCGGCCAAAGGCCGCGCGCAAACCGCTTCCAAAAGCCGGAACTCCACCGTTCGCAGGGCCCTGCCCGACGGAATGTCCGGCGGCGAGACGGACGCCATCTGCCCTGGCAGGAGGGCCACGGCAGCAACGACCCGGCTCCACCCATCAACCCTGGCGGCTCTCACCTCAACCGGCAGCAGTGGTCCGGCCTGCCAGACGGCGGCGGTTGCCCCATGCGTCATTGCCGGAATCTGCCCCCCCAAGCCGGCCAGTACGGTCACGCCCGCGGCAGAGACGATCACGGCGACGGCGCCCACGGAGGCGCGCAGTTCCACGGCTTCCAGGTACAGCGAGCCGGGCAGCCCAACCGATGCCGTCAACGAAGGCTCGTGCCCGGGCAATACCCGGTAGAAAGCGGCCTCCCACTCTGGCGCGGCTGACGAGTGCACGGCCACGGGTAAACTCGCCATTCCCAGCAGGATAGGCTCCATCGACGGCCGCGGAGGAGGAGGAGGAGGAGGAGGAGCCAGAGGCTTGGTCCTGAGACCGATAGCTCTCACCTTGGCCATGTGGGTGGCTGCCCGCATCCGGGCGTTCAGAGAGGCCAAGCCTAAGGAGGGCGAGCATTCCGCCGCCGGCACCTGGTGCCGCTCCGCCAGAGGCTTGCCGCCGCGCCGCAACCGCAACTTCCATACCACGGCCGGCAGAAGCGGTGCCGCCTCTGCCAGGCCAGGGTCTGCGGCAAACTCGAGGGCAACGCCATAGACGTGCCTGTGCGGCGCCAGCGGCCGCACCGGTGCCACGCTGCTCAGGCCCGGCTGGCACACACGCCCGGCGTCGAGTTCGCAGCCGGAGCCCCTCAGCCGCACGCCCGGGCCAATCAAGGGTGCCGGGCCGGCCACCCACACGCGCCCCGCCACACAGATGGGATTGGGCGCCAGAGTGTCCGGCACCAGCCCGCCGGGCCTCAGGCTCGCCAGGATCTGCCCGCTTGGGCACCCCGGCCAGGCCACCTCGCCAGCGCCCCCAAACGGCCGCTGGCCGGGCACCGCCATCCGCCGCTGGTCGACCGGGCCGATCTCCTCCAACAGCGGCGGCGCCACGCCAAACTCGGGGTCCGGCCCGCCAGG
>JBBQLF010000326.1:0-5924 GCA_038327695.1 Bryobacterales bacterium | reverse complement strand
CCCCATGCCGGATTGGCTGCGAAACCGGCGGGATTCGGCTGTCGAAGACTATATAGAGCCTGTCCCATTTGCCTACACCAGCATCATTCAGACAGTTTCGCGCGGACTTGTGGATATCCATATGAAACCGCATTGGCCGATTTTGAAAGAAACGGGCATCTATAACTTTGCCACCTTTCAAGTGGCACTTGAAAGGTGTGCTCGAAGCATCAGTTTACCCGGCGCACAGCCTCTGTAACTCGCTGAAACTACGTAATTGCTGTATCCCAGTCGTCAAGACTGGCGAAAACCGGGCAAATGGGACAGGCTCTATATACGCCGTAGCGCGCTCATCTGTCCGGCCAGGCTTTGGAGCGGCTTGATTTTGCCGTCTGGCGAACAACCGCTTTTGTTGTGCCGGTTTCGATGGCCGGGTTGTGCTTCATTCAACGGGATCACGTGGCCGAGTATCTCCCGGCGGCAGTTTCCGCTCCATCGTTCGGCGGTTCCGTTCTGCCAGGGCGAGTGGATACTCGTCCGCTTCGGCTCCAGCCCCGCAGATTCCAGGAATTCGGTCACGCTGGCATTGAAGATCGAGTCGTTGTCGAGAATCTCACTACTTGTACGGACATGAGTCGGGAAACGCCAAGCGCAGTTGCTGAACCACCCAGTCCGCCGTTGGGTGTCGGGTGACGTTGAAGTGGAGGACGTTCCGACGTCCATGGGCGATCACGAAAGAGCAGTGCAGCACGTTGAAGGTCAGCGCCGGCACGGTGAAGAAATCGAAGGCTGCGATCACCTCGCGGTGGTTTTGGAGAAAAGCGAGCTACCGCCTGGCCGGGTCTCCCCTGCGACGAATGCGGCGCAGATAGTGAGCTACCGTTCGCTCAAAGACGACGAAACCGGGCTTCTGCAGTTCGGCGTGAATGCGGGGCGCGCCCCAACCGGAGTTGTCATTCGCCGTACGCCGAATCAGCGCCCGAATCTCCTTTTGGATCTTCGACCGGCCACCTCGCTGCCTGGATCGCCAGCGCCATCACAGGCGGAATCCGGCGCGATGCCATCGGGCGACGGTCTCAGGCTTGACGATCACAAGGACGTCGCGCCAGCGCGGCCAGAAGTCGCGCAACGATATCCAGAAGAACCGTCGCTTCGCTCCAATGGTGATCGGCATCCTCCCGGAATGGTGATCGGCCTGATCCCGGAATGGTGATCGGCATGATCCCGGAATGGTGATCGGCATGATCCCGGAATGGTAATCGGCATGATCCCGGAATGGTGATCGGCATGATCCTGGAATGGTGATCGGCTTCGCTGGAATACGCACCGGACCCAGGAGTTGAATGCCGGCCGCGCCCGTTTACGCTTGAGAACCGCGACCTGCTGCCGGAGTGCGAGGATTTCGATGGCGGTATCGCGGCGGCTCCGAAAGAAGACACGGACTGCGGCGAGCAGGGGAGGAAGAGTTCGGGCACGAATTCACTTTGGCAGCATAGCGTCACGTGGCCTTCGCCGGGGCGGGATCCGGGAATCGCAAGTGCTTGATTTCACGGCGCCGCCGAGTTCTGTCTATGGACAGCAGCTGTACTTCGGAGAGAGAGAAAAACTCCGCCGCCTCGACGATCAAGCTACCGTTCGCGGATGGCCTTGGCGGCGGCGGCAACTCGGGTGTCGGGGTCAGTGAGGCAGGGTTCCAATTGGGGGTCCCAGGCGGGGAAGGCGATGACGGCGTTGAAACGCACCTCGGGCACGGGGTCGGCGAGAGCGTGGAGAATGTGTTGAGGCGGGGCCTGAATGCGTGCCATGGTGAGGCAAGCTTCGGCCCGGACTTCGGGGTCGGAGTCGCGAGTGAGAGCGACAATATCCGGGATGGCGGGATGGGCGGATTGGCGGAGTTGCGCTGTCTTCTTGACGGCGGATTTGCGGGTGGCGGGATCGGGGTGAGCCATCTGGTGCTGGAGCGCGGGCAGGACAGAGGTATCGGGCGGACCTATGGCGTTGAGGGCGGACTTGGCGGCATCCACGACGGCGGGATTGGAAAACTGCAACATGCGCTGGAGGAAGGGCACGGCAGGCGTGCCGATCTTGGCAAGAGCAACGACGGCGGCGTCCCGCAGGCTGTCATCCTCGGCGGTGAGGCAGCGGCACAACTCGCCGATGGCCGGTGCGGCGTCCGGACCAAGCGAAGCGAGATTGCAGGCGGCGATGCTGCGCACCGGGGCTGGCTGAGTCTTGGCAAGGCCCTGGATGAGGCCAGGAACGCCCGTGGGGCCGAAGCGGCCGAGCACCACGCAGGCGAGGACCCTCACCGGCTCCGACTCGTCCTGAAGGCAGGCAGCCACCTCGCTGAGGCCCGGCTGGGCTGTTTCCGCGAGGTATCGCATGCGGGCTTCGGAAGTGTCAGGCATTAGAAGATGTTGCCGGCTCCGGGAGTGTAGACAGGCGATATGACGCCGGCCGAGGCGATGACGGTGGTGCATTGGACGACGCCAGTGACGGAGACCATGGCCGTGTTGAGGGTGATCATGGGGGCGGAGATGGTAACGGGGCCGCCGGAGGTAATCGTAAGGCCGGCGCCAGACGTGATGGTGATGGAGGCGCCGGCCATGACGGAGATGGACGATCCTACGGTCAGGCTCTCCGAACTGGCAATCGTGGCGGTGCGCGATGAAGCGACAGTCTCGGTCTTGGATGACCCGATGGTGATTGATTGATTGCTGCCTACGGTAATTTCCTGGCTGGCGCCGACCGTGATGGTCTGCTTCTGTCCGATTGTCTCCGTGTCGTTGGAGTCCACGTTGGTGGTGCGGTCGTTTTTCACGTGGATGGTTTCATCGTGGTCGATGGTCTTCTGGCGATCCTTGCCGACCCAATGGGTTTCGTCGTTCTCCACTTCGATGTCCTGGTTCTTCTCAGCGTGGATCCACAGCTGCTCGCTTCCCATTTTGTCTTCGAAGCGGATCGCATTGGCGTTGCCGTAGCTGCCGCCCTTCGAACTGCGCGACAGGATGCCGCTTTGGGTTTTGTTAGCAGGCAAGTCGAAGGGCGGCATGTTATCGGCATTGTAGACGCTGCCGACGATGATGGGCTGATCCGGGTCTCCTTCGAGGAAGTCGACGATCACTTCCTGGCCGATACGGGGGATATGAATGGCGCCCCACTGTTTTCCGGCCCAGAAGCTGGCGACACGGACCCAGCAGGAGCTGTTCTCGTTCTTTGTGCCCTCGCGGTCCCAATGGAACTGGACTTTGACGCGGCTGTATTTGTCGACGTAGATCTCTTCGCCGGAGGGGCCGACAACCACGGCTGTCTGGCAGCCCCAGACGTGAGGTTTTTCCGTTTCGTGGGAGGGACGGCAGGGCAGCGCGAGCGGCTGGCACTCGAAGGTGTTGCTGTAGAGAGACGTATCGAGCTTGCCATCGCTGTAGAAGCTGCCCTCGCTGGCAGCGTGGACGACACGAGTGAGGACGTAGGCGCCGTCGGCGTTGGGGTGGTGCTCCAGGATGAACTTGCAGCCGGCTGTCAACCAGTGAACATTGGAGTCGCCGCTGATTGCGAACTGGGCGCGTTCGAACTCCTGCATGCCCAACCTTGCCGCAGCGGACATTTCGCCGGCGAGGTTGGCGCGGGCATTCTGATGGAACCTGGCGATGCCAGCGGGGTAGTCGTAGACCTCCAGATCAGCATTGACCGGGAGTTCGAGTTTGTGCGCGATCTTGCCGGCCTGGACGGTGGGCAGGACGGTGCGATCGGCTTTGACACTCTGGTTGGGGGCAAGGTAATCGTAGTCCCGGAGGGAGTACTTGCCGGAGCCGATTTCCTGCGTTTTCTGCCAACCGGAGATCCGCTCTTCGTCCCGGCCGCCGCCTGCGAGCCCGTCGTAACGGAGGCGGGTTTCACCGGGGATGCCGGAGTGAGCGGAAGGGGTGTCGGCGATGACCAGTTTGTGGGTGGACGCGGAGTGTTTGAAGTAGTAGAAAATGCCTTCCTCCTCCATGAGGCGGGCGGCGAAGGCGAAGTCGGTTTCGCGGTATTGGACACAGTAGTCGCGCTTGGGAAACGAGCCGGTGAGCTCGTAGGAGACATCCAGGCCGGCTAGGACGAGCTTCAGGATCTCCTGGACGTCTTTGTTCTGGAAGATGCGGCTTTGAGCGCGGCGTGTGAAGAGCCAGAACTGAGGCACGACATCGGCGCGGTAGCGTGCCAGGCGGAGGTTGGAGGGTAGTTGGGTAAACGATGAGACGATGCCGTGGATGAGGCGTTTGCTGTGCCCGTCGGGTCCCTTAACGCCGAAAGAGATCTTCTGGCCGAGGATGGCGTCGAAGGCGATCTTATGATTTTCCGAAAGAAGTTCGAGCTGAAAGGAGAAGAGCCGCGAGAGTGCCTCGTGGCCGGTGAAGGATTCCAAAAGGAGGGCGTCCTTGCCGAGGGGAGTATCAAGAAACAGGAAGCGTCTGGATTCGGCGTAGTTGGCGGACATCGGTGGCTCCTCCTTCGAAGAAATTGGGGACAGGTGCGTGGGCCCGTCCCCGGACTGGTTAGCAGTAGACGAAGTTGCCGTCGGGGCCGACGTCAACCCGGATGGACTCGAGCTTCTGGCCTTCGGCGATCCGCGTGAGCAGTTGGCGGGAAATCTCCGGCAGCATCGTGTTGGTGAGGATGTTATCGATGTTACGGGCGCCGCTTTCGACCTCGGTGCAGCGCTTGGCGACTTCGTCGATGAGCGCGGGCTCGAAGATGAGATCGACCCGGTGGTTAGCCTTGAGACGGCGTACGATCTTGCCAAGCTTGAGGCGGATGATCTGCTTGAGCGCCTCGTCACGAACGGGGTAGAAGGGGATGACGACCATGCGGCCGAGGAAGGCGGGCTTGAAGACCTTGTTCAGCTCGGGCTTGATAGCGGTGACCAGCGCTTCGGGGAAGGGCATGGTATCGGGATCGGCGCAGAGCTTGGCCATGGTGTCTGTAGCGGCGTTGGTAGTGAGGATGATGACCGTGTTCTTGAAGTCGATTTCACGGCCTTCGCCGTCTTCCATGCGGCCTTTGTCAAAGACCTGGAAGAACATCTCGAGGACGTCGGGGTGGGCCTTTTCCACCTCATCGAGTAGGACGACGGAGTAGGGGCGGCGGCGGACGGCTTCGGTCAGAACACCGCCTTCGCCATAGCCGACATAGCCGGGAGGCGAGCCCTTGAGGGTGGAGACGGTGTGCGCTTCCTGGAACTCCGACATGTTGATGGTGATCACGTTGTGCTCACCGCCGTACATCATGTCAGCGACGGCGAGGGCGGTTTCGGTCTTGCCGACGCCGCTGGGGCCGACCAGCATGAACACGCCAACGGGCTTGTTGGGATCTTCCAGGCTGGCCTTGGAGGTGCGGATGCGCTGACTGATGCCTTCGAGGGCGTGGCCCTGGCCAATGACGCGTTCGCCGAGGTGTTTCTCGAGATTAAGGACGGTTTCGACCTCATCTTTGACCATTTTGCCGACGGGAATGCCGGTCCAGTTGGCGATGACCTCACCCACGATGTGGGTGTCCACGCAGACGCGCATGAGGGGCTTGCCGCCCTGCAGGGCGGCGAGTTGGGCGTCGAGCGCGAGGAGTGCGGCGCGTTGAGTGTCGCGGTCGCCGGCGCCCTCTTCCAGCTTGCCGCGGAGTTCGCGGAGCTGCGTGACGAGGCCGTTTTCCTTCTCGAATCGCTCCTTGAGAGCGGCGAGCACAGGTTCGCATTTTGCGCGTGCGGCGCGGATCTCGGCGAGACGCTCGCTGTGTTCCGCACCCGCGGACTCTTCGCGAAGCAGGACGCGTTCCTGAACGTTGAGATCTTCAATCTCGCGCGTGGCGGCTTCGATCGCGGGCGGGATGGAGTTCTGGCCCAGGGCGAGGCGGGCGCACGCTGTGTCGAGCACGCTCACTGCTTTGTCAGGCAACTGGCGGCCGGCGAG
>JBBQLF010000325.1:0-5953 GCA_038327695.1 Bryobacterales bacterium | reverse complement strand
CTACAGGCGCGCGCTCGTGGTCCGGGTCCATCGCTGTCTCCTGTGGGCTGGTTGCCCTTGGCGCTGCTACCGGCGCGCGCTCGAGGTCCGGGAGGGCTTCGCCGAGGCGCGGTCCAACCTGGGCATGCTCATGCTTCAGATGGAGTTGGAGGAAGTGCAGCGGCGTCAGCCGGATGGTTGGCGTGTGGCCTGCTGAGGGCGGATGGCGGCGAGGGCCGGGCCCGGGCCGGCGGATGGCCCGGCTCAGGCGCAGACGTCGAGCGTAGCCGGTTGAGGTGGGGTTGAAGCGGAGAGGCCACGGGACAAGGAGCGCCTGGATTGGAGGCGGTTGAGGGCGGCCAGAGACTCCTGGCGCATGCTGAGGGCTTCCTGGGTCGCCGCTTCGCCGGCGGCCATGGCGGCCTGAAGCAGGGGCAGGTCCTGCACACCCAGTGGCGCGTTACGCAGGGCAAGCAGGGCGCGTTCGCGCCGTTCGAGGAACTCCAGAAACCGCGGGCTGCGCTCCCGCAAGGCCGTCACCAGAGCGGCGCTGGTGTCGCAAAGATCAAGAAGGTGGTCTTCGTGGGAGGGCATGGTGATTAGCCTTGCTGCTTGCCGTTGGTGACCATGTTCAGGCTATTCAGTGATGCGGTGAGCATACCCTTCTGGCTTTCCAGTCGAGACAGAAGGCCGTCGGCGGCCTGGAGCCTGGCCAGCAGAGTGGTTTGCATGTCCAGGATCCGATCCGTCATTGTGGCGATTTGATCGCTGAGGCGGGCATCGGTTTGGTCCAGGCTGGTGATGCGTGCGCCGATTACGCCGAAGATGGGGTCGCTGAAATTCGAAAAACTGCTGCTGAAAGAGGCCAGTCCGGTAGTCGAGGACCCGAGGAACGCGACGATGTCATTCAGGCGGGATTCGCTGGCAGTGCTGACCTCTGAGGGATCGAAAGTCATGACGCCGTTCGCTTCCAGCGTAATGCCGATCTCGGCCAGGGACTTGATTTCGCCGGCCCCCAGCATACCGGTGGCCTCCCGCAGACGGCTGTATATCTCGGTGATGAGGAAATCACCGCTGAGCGCTCCGGCCTTCTCACCGATGTGACTGTCGAGGCTGGTCACCAACTCATTGTAGGAAGTGACAAAGGATTTAATGGCGCTCACCACCGGGGCAGAGTCGGCAGCAACGGACACGTTGATGACCTCGCCGCTCTCACTCAGTTTGTTGAAGCGCAGATTGACGCCGGCTATGACCCCGGTCACTAGATTGTCAGTGCTGGTAACAAGCCGGCCGTTGACCTTGAAGCTGGCCGAAGAACCGGGATTGGTCATCTCCATGGTGGCAGAGGCGGCATTGCCCACCTCAGTCCGCACCTGGAGGACCTGCTCACCCGCCTGGCGAGCGGAAACCACGAGGAAGAAACGTTGGGCTCCAGCGCTGGCTCCGGTGTCGAGGATGCTGGACGTGGCGCCGAGGCCGAGTTTGTTGATGGCATCGCGGAGACCGTTCAGATTGTCGGTCACGCTGGTGAGCGTGATCTCGTGGGCCACACCGTCGATGAGCAACTCCACCTTATGGTCCGTGCCGGTAGAGACTTGTGTCGAGCCGGCGGTGGCCCAGCCAGCGGTACTGGTGGCGACCGCGGATTCTGCCAGCGAGGTGATATCGGTAATCTGGTAGTTGCCAGCGACGGCACCGGCGCCCAGCGTGGCGGTGACGTTGGTGCTGGAAGAGGAGACGGTGGTAGCGCCTCCGTTGGTGAGTGATTCCAGCGACTCCATGCTGGCGGCGAAACTGCCAACGGAGTTGCGAAGGTTCGATAGCGCCGACTTCTTCTCGATTAGGCCCTGCTGGTCGTTTTGCAGAGCTTTCACGGGCAGCGAGGCGATGGCCACGGTGCGATTCACGATGGATTGAAAGTCCTGCGAGAAACTACTGATGCCGGTGAAAGAGAGCGGTGTCAGACTCAAGGTGTGAGGTCCTCCTCTCTTGCCTATCGGCCGGAAGGAGCAGGACTTGAGTAATTGTTGTAGATTTGGCCGGAGAAGTGAAATTATCCTGCCTTTTCCCGCCGGATCGTTACAGCTTGCTCACCTCGCTCCGCCTCGCCCACACCTTTTCAAAGGCTTTCCCGTATTGCCCGAGCAGTTCGCCCGCCTCGCCATACAGCGCCGGCAGGAAGATATGGTTGGCGTTCACGTGCGCATTACCGGGCATCGCGGCGGGAATCACCGGCGCATGATGGAACCACTTCGCCTCCGAGTAGATCTTCAGCTTGTGCTGTTCGGGGTAGTCCCAGAAACTTACGCTCACGCCCTCGGCCTTGAGCGCCCGCACCAGTTGATCGCGGTTGAAGCCGGCCTTGGCCGTATCCAGGAACAGCATATTGCCGTTGTAGTAGACCCGTTTCTGATCCGGCCGCAGGCGCGGCTCAAAGAGCCCCGGCAACTGGCAGACGCGATCGTTCAACCGCCGCACGTTGCCCGCCGCCAAGGCGTTGATGGCGTCCAGGCCTCGCAACTGCACGCGCCCCACGGCGGCCGCGAACGGATGCATTCTGTACTTCTGCCCGAAGCCGGTTCCTTCATAGGCACGGACCGGGCTGTCCTTCGCAAATTTCACCGGGTCCTCATAGTGACCGAACGCAGCGGCCCTTTCGAAGTACTCCCGGTTCTGATACATCCCCATACCGCCCTCTACCGTTGGCATCACCTTCGACGCCTGGAAGCTGAAGATCCCCATCACGCCCCACGTCCCGGTGGAGCGGCCCTGCATGGAAGCCCCGTGCGAATGCGCGGCATCTTCCAGCAGGATGAGGCCTTTCTCCTTGCACCAGCCCGAGATCTTGTCCATCTCGCAGGGCAGGCCCCAGGAGTGCATCGCCACCACGGCCTTGGTGCGCGGCGTGAGCTTCTTCTTCGCGTCGTCCAGATCGAAGCATGCCGTCTTCGGGTCAATGTCGATGAAGATGGGCACGTAGCCGAAGAACCGCATGGCCAGACAGGTGGCGAAGAACGTGTACGACGGCACCATAATCTCGCTGCCCGGAGGCAGATCCAGCGCGAAATACATCGATGTCAGCGCGCTGGAGCCGTTCATGTGCGCTTTTACGTGCGGCGACTTCGTGTAGTCCCGCCACTCCTTCTCAAACGCCGGCAGTTCCCCATAGAAAGTGCCTTCGTCGATCAGGGTATGCAGCGCCTGTTTTTCCGCGGCGCCGTAGCGCGGCCAGCGAGTGAGTTCCTTCAGCGTGCTGGCCGGCACCGTTACCTCCGGCGCGCCGCCGAAGGCAGCCAGCGCCGCCCGGGGCTGAAACACGCTGGCCGCGCCGGCCAACGCCACGCTCTGCCCTACAAAAGTCCTTCGTTTCATAGCCAGCCTCCTTGCGGGCCTAACGGCCCATCAACTTCCGAATCACTTCCTTCACGCGGCCTTCCGTGCCCGGCATCCCGTTGGCAGCGCCCGGCTCATAGCCGCCCTGCCGGAACGCTTCATCCGGACACAGATAGCCGGGGCTGATCTCGCCATAGCCGGCCACGGCCACAAACGAGCCTTCCCCTATTTGCTGAGCATAACGCTGAAACACCAGCAGCGGCTCACCCGGCAGATGCACGATGACGACGCGGCCCAGGCGCAGCGCGCTGGCCGGCAGCCCGCGCGTCCGTTTGGCAAAGGCCGCCGTAATCGCGTCCCGATAGACGATCTGATCCGTCCGCCCGCCCGCGCCGCCCGCCGGCCCAGCCTTGGCGGGCAGCCGCAGATCCGCGTAACGCCACGCCGTGCGATTCACCTTCTCATAGCGGGTGGCCGCGATGGAAGCCCGCATGCCGGCCTGCATGCGCTGAGCGAGCTCCGCGCGCTCCGTCTCCAGACCTGTGTTGTACTTGCCGACGGTCACATCCCCGCCGCAGCCCGTGAAATAAACCTGAGCCACGCCGTCTTCGCGCTCCATCCCGGCCCGCGCCGCGCCCACAAAATCGGCCGAGACGCGGCCGTCGCAGCAAAACGTCTGCGGGTGGCTCGCATAGTAGTGCAGCCGCACCAGCGGTTTTGTGCCCTGCGCAAAAGTGATCGTCCGGATCTCCCGATCGATGTTGCCCTCCGGCTCCAGGGCCAACTCGGGCGTCTTGGCTGTGCTGCTGAAACGGACCAGAATCTGCCCATCTTTCCAGATCCGCCGCGCGCTGCCGACCCGCTCCACCACCGCCTGGCCCACCCCGACACTGTCAAACGGCTGCAACCCGGCCACGGCGCCCGCCACGGCGTGCTCCAGGTGGCCGGCCAGTTTCTCCAGATACGCCGCGCTCATCCGCAGCGGCTTCAGCCCCCGCGCCGCCATCCAGTCATAGCCGTCACCGTCCACGTACGGTGCGCTGTGCTGGTGGACCACCTGCAACGCCACACGCCGGATATCGGTCCCGGCCGCCTTGGCAATTCGCCTGCGCAACATCAGGTGCGTACTGCCGCCGATGCCGCACCAATCCACCGCCAGCAACACATAACGCGCGCGCCCATCCTCCAGCACAACGCCTTTGGCCAGCAACGGATCCATGACGGAAGTCACTGGCTGCACCCAGATATTCGGCTCACCCAGGTCCGGCGTCGCGTCGGCCTGAAACGCCGCTACCCGCAGACCAGCGCCGCACACACTGCCCGCCACCAAAATCGTCAGCAACGGGAATCGCCAGCCGGGCAGCATCAGTACATCATGATCCTTTTCACGCGCGGGAACAACCGGCAAGAGTTTACTTGCTTGGCGGCCGCCTTCGTCGTAGTCTGTTGTCAGTTACTGATAGGAGAGCTGTGAGCAAACCAACCGATCTCGTGCAAGGCACCCTCGACCTCCTCATCCTCAAAGTGATTGCCCTGGAGCCCATGCACGGCTGGGCCATCGCCCAGCGCATTCACCAGATCTCCGGCGAGGTTCTACAGGTGGGCCAGAGCGCCCTCTACCCGTCGCTGCACAAGCTCGAACAGAACGGCTGGATCAGTTCCGAGTGGGCCGTCAGCGACAACAACCGGCGGGCCAAATACTACACGCTCACCAGGGCTGGACGCAAAGCCCTGGAACAGGAAACAGCGCAGTGGGAACGGCTGGCGGCGGCAATCTCGCTGGTCGTCCGCGCCGTCTGACGAGGAGCTCTCGCCATGCGTTTCGCCAGCATCCTCCGCCTCCGTCTCCGCTCGATCTTCTCTCGCGCGGCAGTCGAGGACGAACTCAACGACGAACTGCGCTTCCATCTGGAGTGCCAGATCGAGAAACACATCACCGCCGGCATGAACCCCGAACAGGCCCGCCAACAGGCGCTCCGGTCCATCGCCGGCATCGAGCAAAGGAAAGAGGAGTGTCGCGATATGCGCGGATTGAATCTGCTGGATAACGCCGTGCAGGACGTGCGCTTCGCCCTTCGCCAATTGGGCAAGAACATCGGTTTCACCACCACCGCCATCTTCATGCTCGCCCTCGGCATGGGCGCCAGCGTGGCCATTTTCTCGTTCGTCGACGCGGCCCTCCTCAAGCCTCTGCCCTACCGCGACCCCGCACATCTGGTCAGCGTCTACGAGTCGGTCCCGATGTTCGCGCGCAGCAATCTCTCTTACCCCGATTACCTGGATTGGAAGAAGCTCAATACCGTCTTCCGCTCGCTCGACGCCTATACCGGAGGCGGCTTCCTGCTGCGTACACCCTCGGGTGCCGAGGTTGCCCGCGGCGCCCGCGTGAGTGACGGCTTCTTCCGCACCCTCGGCATCGCTCCCATACTCGGCCGCGATTTCTACTCCGGCGAGGATCTCCCGGCTGCCGCCCGCACGGTCCTGCTGAGCTACGGCGCCTGGCAGAAGCGATATGGCGGCAGGAAGGATGTCCTCGGCCAGACGGTTGAGCTCGATGGCATGCCGAACACAATCATCGGCGTCCTCCCGCGCGACTTCCATTTCGCCCCAGCCGAGCCCGCTGAGTTCTGGACCGGGCTCC
>JBBQLF010000324.1:0-5953 GCA_038327695.1 Bryobacterales bacterium | reverse complement strand
CTGAGTCTCGGCGCCGGATCAGCGGCTCGGTCTGATGCCTATGGATATGAGTGGGCGCAACCACAGAAGATCGGTCTGGTCTCATTTAACACGGGGTTCATCGAAGAGGCTTCCGGGTGGTTCACCGGCCTGAACGTCGAGTTCAGAGATGAGAATGGCGCCTGGCGTCCGGTGAAGAACTTGTTGAGTTCGCCTGTATTTCCGGGAGGCGACGATCCCGTCGTCAAGGCTCATTTCGCGGAATACTTGTTGTTCTTCGATCCGGTGGAAACCCGGGCGATTCGAATTGCCGGCATGGTCGGAGCCGGACGGGGCCTCATCAAAGACCCTCCGCTGTTCACTTCCATTACGGAGCTGGGCGTCTACGCTCCCATGCACGGAAGCTCACTGCTGCACTGATTGAAAGAGGATTCACCTATGTCAAATCACGCGTTCGCCCGGCTGGCTGTCCGTACCGCTGCCGGTCTCATAGTCTGGACCGGAATGCTCTCCGCACAAAACCCCGCCTCCACGGCAGACTCCAGCGGGTTCCTTTCCGGATTGTCCCTCCTGCGCAACTCGGAGACGCGCTCGATCTCAGCCGAGAACCCGACGGGCGAGCGTGGCGGCGGTGCCAAGGCCGTACCGATCACGCCCAGCGCCGCGACGCAACTCGGCACCGGCTGGAAGGTCAGGCCCTTCATCGATCTCCAGCGGCGCCAGACGGTCACCCTCGCCGAGATCGACGGCCCGGGCGTCATCCAACACATCTGGATTACCGTATCCGAGAAGGCCTACCGCAATTGCATCCTGCGTGTTTACTGGGACGGCGAGGCGGCGCCTTCCATTGAGAGCCCGCTCGGCGACTTCTTCGCCAACGCGCACGCCATGCGCTACGCCGTCAACTCGCTGATGATCAACGTCAATCCATCCGGCGGTTTCAACTCATATTGGCCGATGCCGTTCCGCAAGAAGGCCAAGGTCACCATCGAGAACCAGAGCCCGGAAGATATCGGTGGTTTCTTCTACCAGATCACTTACGCGCTGGAATCAGTGCCGGCGCAAGCCGCGTATTTCCACGCCTCCTGGCGCCGCAGCATGGGCACGAGAGAGAAGCCGGAGCACATCATTCTGGACGGCGTGGAAGGCCAGGGACACTACGTCGGGACCTTCATCGGATGGGAGCAGCTCTCAAACGGATGGTGGGGTGAGGGCGAAGTGAAGTTCTACCTCGATGGCGACGGCAAGTTCCCCACCATCTGCACCACCGGCACGGAGGACTACTTCGGCGGCGCCTGGAATTTCGGCGATACCGCCTTTTCCGCCCCGTTTCTGGGTTATCCCCTGTTCCGCAAAGACGCCGGCCAGATCCCGAAACACGCACTCTACCGCTGGCACGTGCCGGATCCCATCCGGTTCAAGAAGGACATTCGAGTCACAATCCAGACGTTGGGATGGTGGCCCAATGGAAAGTTCCAGCCGCTCACTGACGATCTCTCCTCGGTGGCTTACTGGTATCAAACTGAACCGCACAAACCGTTCCCGGCGATGATCCCGCGAGAAGCGCGTTTCCCCAGGTAGCCCTCATGCCCATAGCGACGATACTCAAAATCTTCATGCCGATGGCCCTGGCGGCCTCCTCCGTGGTGGCTGCCCAGGCGCCCCTCGCGCCCATGTTCGATCGGGACGTGGTCTATAGCCAGGCGGACGGAGTCGATCTGAAGCTCGACTTCGCTCGGCCGGGCGAAGGACCGGGGCCATTTCCGCTGGTCGTCTGCATTCACGGCGGCGGCTGGCAATCCGGCGCCAAGTCGGGCTATGCGATGGCGATGGGAGTGCTCGCGCAGCGTGGGTATGCGTCAGCGAGCATCGAGTACCGTCTAGCCCCGAAATACCAGTTCCCTGCGCAGCTTCAGGACGTGCGCCGGGCCGTGCAGTACTTGCGCGCGCACGCTGCCGAACTCAAAGTGGATCCCAGCCGGATTGCCGTCATCGGCGATTCCGCCGGTGGACACTTGGCACTACTGTTGGGCCTCACCGATCCGAAGGATGGAATCCGGGCGGTGATCAATCTATATGGCCCCACCGATTTACCGCGCTGGCAGGCCACGCCCGCCGGCGAGGTTGGCCTCGGAATGACTTCAGCGAAGATGCTCGAGAACGTGTTCGGAACCAGCGACCGCACGTCCGAAGTTCTCCGCGCCGCATCCCCCATCAACAACATCGGAAAGACCAAACCGGCCGTGATTACTTTCCACGGCGACGCCGATCCGGTGGTGAAGGTGGAGCAGGGCATCTGGCTGCACGAGGCGCTGCGCAAAGCAGGCATCGAGGAGAAGTTGGTGATCGTGAAGGGCGCGTCTCACGGCTTCCAGGGCGCCGATCTGCAAACCGTGATCCAGGGCATGGTGGAGTTTCTGGGGACTCACCTGAAGGCGGTTGATAGCAAAGTGAACATCCCGCGGATCGACGCTCACGCGCATGTCGGCCCGCCACCGGAAGCGTTTCTGCAGATGCTGGAACGGCTCAGCGTGCGAATGGTAGACGTCACGCTGATTGACCCGCACGCGCCCGGATTCGACAAAACCGAGCCTCAGACAGGATGGGTCGCGAAGCTGACCAGCCAGAGCCGTGGGCGCATTGCCTGGGCATCTACGTTCGATCCCGCGGGTTTTGACACGCCGGGATTCATGGAGCGCACCAACCAACATCTTCAATCGACGTTTGATCGAGGCGCCGTGGCGGTGAAGATCTACAAGTCAGTCGGCATGGACCTCAAATCGGCGTCAGGCGGGTACGTAATGCCCGATAACCCCGCCTTTGGACCCGTTTTTGACATGATTTCGTCACAGAATCGCACCTTAATGGCACATTTGGGCGAGCCCCGGAGCTCCTGGCAGCCGCTCAATCCTGCCGACCCGCACTACGGCTACTACAAGGGCAGCCCGGACTGGCACATGTATCTGCACCCGGAGCGGCCCTCCTACGAGAGTATTATTGCGGCTCGTGATCGCATGCTCGCCGCTCATCCCAAACTGCGAGTGATTGGCTGCCACCTGGGCAGCATGGAACACGACGTGGACGAGATTGCGAAGCGGCTGGACCTCTATCCTAACTTCGCGGTCGATACGGCGGCACGCGTGGTCAACCTGATGATTCAGCCTCGCGACAAGGTGCGGGCGTTCCTGATCAAGTACCAGGACCGGGTGCTCTGGGGCACCGATCTGATGGAGCTCACTTGGGCCGACCCCGCCGCCGCGCTCAAGCGCTGGGAGGCCACCTACGATCACGACTGGAAGTACTTCGCGACGGCTGAGACGTTCGATTTCGGTGGCAAGAAGATCCAGGGACTGGCTCTGCCTCCCGAGGTTCTGCGGAAGATCTTCCACGGCAACGCGTTGCGATGGATGCCGGGCCTGGCAAGCGCGGCCTGTTGCGGGGGGCTGCCTCGTGAGTGATGTGCGATCCGGGCTATTGATACTGGTGCTGGCAACGGCGGCGTTCGCGCAGAGCACCGCTGTGGTCAAGTCCGGACGAATTCAGTTGACCTTTGACAGCCAGTCCCAGCGCCGCATGGAGTGGCTGGGCGGCGGGGTAGACCGCAATATCATTGCGTTTGATCCAAGCGTGCAGGACGGCTTGGTGATCTCTGGCGTCGAGTATTATGCGTTCCGGCTGGACTCAAAGCGGACCCTACAAAAACGCGTCACCGATCCGGAATTCGGTCCGGCGCTGGAAGCTCAGGTCGTCGGTCTGCTTGACGACAAAGAGCGATTGGTCAGTGTCGAAAGAACCATACGCGTGCTGCTTCCCGACGAGTTCCCCGACACCGTCCTCATCCAGACCACATATCGCAATCTCGGCGACCAGGCGCTGCACCTCGACCGGGTTTTCAGCCAGCGCGTGCTCGTCGATCGTCATCTGGCGGAGCCGGACGCCAAACCCCATGACTTCGCCTCTTTTCAGGGCGGCGCCTACAAGTGGGGCACCGAGTACGCTCTGATGCGCTTGCAGCCCGACTTCAAGCAGAGCAATTTTCAGGGTGTGGAGGACGTGCGCGGCTCAGAGGGCGTGGGCGGCGGGATGCCGTTTGTCGACGTGTGGAGCCCGAAGATGGGCGCCGCCGTGATGCACCTGGAGAAGACACCGCAGTGGCTCTCGCTGCCCGTGGAAGTTCGAGCTGATCGACGAGTGGCTCTTTCGGTCGCCGAGGCGCCCCTGGCCAAGCTAGGCCAACAGGAATGGCTGAAGCCGGGCGCTACGTACCGCACGGTGCTGACTGCGGCGGTCTTTCATCGCCTGGACTACTTCGACGCGTTGAAGACTTACGGGCAGTTGCTGCGGCGGCGCGGCGTCGCCATTCCGGACTCGTCGTCCGACTATGCGCATGAGCCCTACTGGAAGAGTTGGGGATTCGTGGAGCGCTTCACGACAAAGAACATTCTCGATGCACTGCCCGAGCTCAAGTCGATGGACATTCGTGTCGCCAACGTGGACATGGGGTGGTACGACTACATGGGCGATTGGGAGATCAACCGGAAAACCGGGAAGTTTCCCAATGGGGAGCCGGACCTGATTGCTCTCGTCACCAAGCTTCATCAGGAGGGTTTCCGGACGAGCTTCTGGTGGTGTCCCATCGGAGTGGAGGCGAAGAGCCGTCTGGCGAAAGAGCGCAAGGACCTGCTGATCGAAGACGAGAACGGCAAGAACCCGACGGACATCAATGGGCTGTTCCAGCTTTGTCCGGCACACGAGCCGGCCGTGAATCATATCCGGCAAGTGCTCACGCGAGCCGTGTCTGTCTGGGGATTTGATGGCGCCTATAGCGATTACCAGGCGATGTCGGCGGTGCCGGCCTGTTTCAACCCGGCGCACCATCACAAGTCGGCGATCGATTCGTTCCAGGCAATGCCAAAGTTCTACGAGATGATCCAGACGACGATGCGCCGTCTGAAGCCGGACTCACTGCATGAGGTCTGCATCTGCTCATTGCCGCACTCGCCCTACTACATGCCCTTCTACGATCTGGCCAACGCATCCGATCCCGTCAGCGCGCCGCAGGCTCGCACCCGGGTGAAAGTGGAGAAGGCGATCCGCGGCGGTACATTCCCTGTCGGCGACTGTTATCAGGTGCCAATCCAGGAGTGGACCGGCTACTCCGTGCCGGAATCGTTTGAGAGCGCCATGGGCACCGGCGCGCAGTTGACCACGTTCTACCGGCAACTCGACGAGCGCCAGAAACCACTATGGCAGCGATGGTTCCGTGAGTCCCGGGAACTGGACCTGTCGCACGCGGAATACGTCAACCTGTATGACCTCGCTTTCGACAAGCCGGAAGTCCATGTCCTGCGCAAGGGCCGGGACATGTATTACGGGATCTTCGCGGATGTATGGCCGCGGGATAAGTTCAAGATCGAGCTGCGCGGCCTGGACAAGAGTCTGACTTACGAGATCTACGACTACGCGAACCGCCGCAACCTGGGCACGCTGAAGGGGTCAGAGCCGATCCTGAACATGGCCTTCAAAGACAGTCTGCTGCTTCGCGTCAGGCCGGCGCAACGAACGGAATAAGGAGAATTCATGCGGAGGATCGCATCGTTACTCGCTGGAGTCTGCGCCTTCACTGCTTTCGCGCAGGAGGCCGCTACACTGCCCTCCGGCAGCCAGGTGATCGACCGGTATATACAGGCGCTGGGTGGCAGGCAAGCGCTCCAGGGCATCACCAGCCGCGCTGCAATGGGCACTCTCCATTCACCAACAACCGGGGCCTGGGGCGGCTATGCGGAGATCTACAAGCAGCCAAATCGTCTACTGCGGGGTTTCCGGGTGGAACTCTATGGGGTAGTGCAGATGTGCTTCGATGGCAGCACGGCGTGGATGGAGACACCTGAATACGGCGTGGAGAACCTGACTGGCAAACGGCTCACCGAAGCTCGCCGCGATGCCGAATTTGAAGATCCGCTGAAGCTAGGCG
>JBBQLF010000323.1:0-5989 GCA_038327695.1 Bryobacterales bacterium | reverse complement strand
CCACCGTCACTTCGGCGGCATTGCCGGTGAACTTGCGAAGCGGAGAAGGAATCAGAATTTTGGGCATGTCAGCTCTTCAGGAATGGATTCGGTCTGGTCGTCATTGGCGCGAAACGCCTTCGCGCCGCACACCGCGCCGTCCCGCACGCTGAGGACGACGTTGGAATACCACGGCCACGAATGCTTCAGATCCGCCGCCGAAAAGTACGCGTCGCAATCGGGATGCGAATGGAAGAACCCGATCACTTCCACGCCCGTCCCTCGCGCCAGGCGCTGCGCCTCGAACTGGTCTTTCGGATCCAACTCAAAGTGGTCCGCCTGCTCGCCCTCATACGCATTGCGGCAGGCGATGGCGTGGCTCACCGTCCGCTCATCCTCGGACGAAACGGAGCCGAGCAGAATCCCGCAGCACTCGCGCGGATAACAAGCCTTGGCGTGGCTGGCCATGACGGCCCAGGGTTCGGATGGAATGGAAAGCACCAGCTAATTTGAGGATAGCCAACCCGTCACTCGCGCGGCAACAGGCGCAGCAAAGAGAGATTCACCGAGAGCTGCCGCCCCTCGCCCGGCTTCTGGTTCGGCTCCAGGAACGTTGGCGTGGCCAGGATCTCCACTGTGTAGGCGTCCGCCTCCGCCAACGGCGCTTCCAGAATAAACAGCCCCGGCCGATCCAGCCGCCATTCGCCCACGGGCGCCCCGTTGGCGCGCAACTGAACCTTCGCCACACCCTCAGCAAAAAACTGCGGCGGCGCAAAGCCCTGCACGCGCAGCAGCGGTAGCTCCGGCCGCATCCTCACCAGCCGCACCACGGCTCGCGCGCCGATCCAGCGGTACTTGCTCCCAAAGTCGCCTTCCACTTGGTAGAACCCCTCCACCAGGCCGTCCTCATGGCCGGGCTTCGAGAAATCCAGCGTGTCGGCGCGCGGCCCAGGGTACAGCTCGGCGCGCAGCGTGGAGCTGAGCAGGTTGAACACACCGCCTTCGATCGCCGCCTCGTAAGGACACGCCGGGCACCGCAGCGGCCCCGCACTCGCCAGAGGAAAAGCCGCGCCGCAATCCGGGCACGCCAGAGCGCCCTCCGTCGTGAGTCCCGCCGGCAGTTCGCCCGCCTTCCGGCAAAAGGCCGCCAGCGTTGCACCCAGCCAATCGGCCATCCGCGCGTCGGCGTTGCCCGGCCAGCATCGCGCAATACCCTTCACAATCTGGTTCGCCCAGCCCCGCTGCCGCGGGAACGTGATGAACCGCGTCTCCTCGAAGTACGCGTTCAGCAGGTCAGACCACTCCTTCAGGCCAAAGCGGTGATTCTGCCGGATGCCGAAGGACTCTTCCTGATCCGCGCCAATTACGTCCATTGCCACAAAATCCAGCAGCCCGCTCTCGTAAAACCACCGCTCCATCGGCTTCATGCGGTCCGGGTACGGCGCCCGGTGCAGGCGCAGCGTCAATTGCCGCCGCACCGGCTCCTCGGCGAAGTAGAACACGCCGCCCGGCGCCAGCACACGATGCACCTCGCGCACCACGCTTTCCACATCCAGAAACTGCGACAGCGTCTGGAACGACATTACGAAAGCCAGCGAGTTGTCGCGGTACGGCAGATGCGTGGCGTCGCCCGCCGTCAGGATCGGCGCGCGGTCCAGCTTCCAGGCCTGCTTCAGAAACTGCCCGTGCCGCAGCGCGTCGGCCGAGAGATCCAGCGCAAAGCCATCCGCCTGAAACTCGTTGCACAGCAGGTACGACGTGTGGCCGGCGTTCGCCCCGACCTCCAGAAACGGTGTCAGCGAAGGAACGAAGTTGAGATGATTGCGCAGCACGGACCCGCGGCGCATGTTTTCATCGGCATACGCGGCCAGGGCCCGCTCGGGCTCACCGAGAGAGGCAAAATTGTGGAAATCCACCTGCGCGCGCTTGACTGCTAGAGACTGGGCGGGATCGGTCATGGAACCCTTGTTTGTACCGCACGGCAGCGCCCCTTGTCTATTGAGAAAGGCCGAGTGTCTGTACGGCGGGCGCTTGCCGGTCGTGAAACAGCAACGCCGGATCGTCGGGCCACAGTCTCGCGCGGCGGGCCAGCACCCACACCCATAGCGCGACTAGGGTTGCGCAGGCGATCGCGAATGCTTCCGGAAAGCGCAGTAGCGCGGCCTCGATGCGCACCGTCACCCACGCGTAAATCACGAACGCCAGAAACCACAGCGCCAAAGCAAACGTGACATTCCATTTCGCCGCCCCGAAGGTGCACGTAAACGGGATCTTCTGGAATCCCAGAAACAGCGCTTCGGCCAGCAAACGGTATGCATGGCGGCCGGCACAGGCGGCAACAGCAGGAAGATCATCCCGCCAATGATGACTGTCAGCGGTAGCAGCGGCAAACGATGAAAGGCGATCGGCTCGCGCGGCGCGGCCAGTCGAAAAGCCCAATGCCCCGGCAGCTCAGCCGGAATCTCATAGAGAAACCGGAAGCCCGTCAGAAGGAAGAAACTCACCGTCAGTGGCGCCGAAAGCAGTTGGGCGCCGCCCTTCTTGCCCGACAGCACCAGGCTGATCCCGTCGCCTAGCAGCAATGCCGGGGCAAACGAGAGGAAGACACCGAACAGCAGCCGGTGCGCGCGGCTCCGCGCAAAGACCTTCATCACAAAAAGCAGAATCGCCAACCGCTCGGGCCGTCGTTGCAGCTGGCCGGCCATCGCCTCCACTGCGCGCCAAACCGGAGCCCCCAGCACCGAGCCCCGCTCCAGCACCTCCGGAATCCGCCGGAAGTGCCGTGCATAGCTCAGCGCAAACGTGGAGACAGCGACCGCCGCGGCCAGCCCAAGCGCCCGCACTTCCGTCCCCGCCAACGCGCCATAGACCCGGTCGGCCTTGCCCAAAACTACCTCATACAGGCCCAGAAACCAGAACGGCGGCAGCCAGCCGGCCACCTCCGTCGTTCGCAACGCGCGCACGTGGCTACCCGATGTTGGCGAGACGATCAGCAGCGTCAGCAAAGCAGTCAGAAGCACAAACTGCAGCCCGGCCGAAACACGCCGGAAACCGCCCAGCCCCAGCGCCATCTGCCCCGTCCCCTGAATCGCCACCACACACAGGCACGCTTTTTCAGCAGCGCCTTCAGCACCTGCGCCGTACTCACATCCAGACCCGGGAATGGCTCGTCGAGAATCACCAGGTCCGGGTTATGCAGCAGCGCCGAAGCCAGTAGGGCCTTCTGCCGCATCCCTTTCGAGTAGGAAGCGATCGCCGAAAACCGCGCCGTGGAAAGGCCGAACAGTTCCAGTAAATCGTCGATCTTCCCGTCCAGCGCAGGCTGCGCCAGCCCTCGCAGCCGCCCGGTGAGTTGCAGGGACTCCCGCCCGGATAGAAACGAATACAATTACGGCTCTTCCGGCACATAACCCAGCCTCAGCTTGTACGCGGAAGGATCGCCCGCCAGCCTTTGCCCATCCAGCAGAATCTCGCCGCGCTTCGGCTCCAGCAGCCCCGTGAGCATCTTCACTGTAGTGCTTTTCCCGGACCCGTTCGGCCCAAGGTAGCCGAGTATTTCGCCCGGCGCAATCGTGAACGATACGCTCTCCACCGCCGGGATCCCCCCCATAGATTTTCGTCAGATGCGCGGCTTCCAGCATGGGACGTTTTAGACGCCGCCACGCCGGATTCGACTCAACCCCATGAGCCCTTCGACGTGACCGCCTCCCAACGGAAGATGGACCTCCAAGCTACAGGTCGCCGGTCGTGAGACCCGTCTTCCTGGCCAGCAGCCGCATCGCCACTGGCCCGAGCGTAGCCCGATCATGGTAGGCGAATAGCACCTCGGGCCAACCAGTCCGGTGCAGGATTCGATGCGAGGTCCCACCCTGCCGTTTGACCCGCCATCCAATTCGCAACAACGCGGCCAAAGCCCGTTTTGCCTTGGTAGCCGGCCAATCGGAAGATGGTGCCTTAGGCGGCAACGAATGACACGTCCATCGGGCCAGGAACCGTTTCCCCGTGCTCCAGCCGGTCCGCTATGAGCCGCAGAGCGAGCGCTTGCACGGCACCCGTGGCGTGCTTCTTGGTCCGCCCGTAAGCCGTGACTCCCGGCAGCGCTGGGATATCTGCCAGCCAGCGGCCATCGTCTTCGCGGTAGTACTCAATAGCAAGCGAAAACCTGCTCACCGGGGAAGCCTTCGGCATGCCTATATCATGCCACCAAACCCGGTTCTGACCAAGACCGTGGAAGGCCGGTCCGCGACTGAGGCCATCCTCTAGCGGCTAGTGGTGATGCGCCGGTGGCCGCTGGACATTCCGTGGCGGTTCGGTGTTAGGTTGGGTGAGTTATGTCGGACGCCAGAGTGTTCACCATTTTCGTCGCCCATCCAGCAGACGCCGCAGAGGAGTTCTCAGCTCTCCGGGCGGCGGTCCAGCTCTGCAACGAAACGTTCGCCTTCTCGAAGATCGGGGTGGCGATAGTGATTAGAGAGTGGGACAGCAATGTTCCCGCCGGATTGCACTCATCCGGTGTTCAAGGGCAGATTGAAGACTACGCGGACATTGCGAACTGCGATCTGGTCGTTGGGCTTATAAAGGATCGGATTGGGTGCATCGGATCGGATGGCAGTTCTGACACCCAGAAGGAGATTCGTGCCGCCCGCGACTCGTGGAAGGCCCACGGGAAGCCCGATGTCATGGTCTACTTCGGGGCCGCTGTTCCTGATTTCAACGACGATCCCGCCGCGAATCAGTTGAGGATTAGGGGGGAGTTCAAACAGGAGTTGAGCGCCGCTGGACTTACTAAGGACTACGAGGACGCTGCCCATCTGAAAGGAAGGCTGCAGACAGAATTGCCGCAAGCCATATTCCGTGCGCTCGGTGTGGCGCGTCTGTCGCACGTTGACGTTGTGCCAATCACAGACCGCAGTGCGCGGGAGACCGGCGTCAGCGAATACGGCTCGGACGTCGAGTTCGAGTTGAGCGGCTATCGGCTCTGCTCGACCGGAGTGCTGCCCGGATCCGTTGTAACTCTCTACTTCGAAACCAGGGTAACCGGGTTCCTGCATTCCGAGGGGCGACTGATCGATGCGGCTTGCCGGTGCATGGAAATCCCGGCGCGAGGAGAGGCGCCGAAGTACTGTCGAGTCTTCCTTGCGGCACCAAATGCCGTGCTCATTCGAGAGCTTCCCTTGGTTCCTGATCAGCGGTCTTCAGTTCGGCTCTCCGTGTCTGGTATACGATTGAGCGCCGCGCAAGTGCGTGCCGGTTCCCACGCTCGGTGATGTTCCGCAGAATGTGTCCCAGGCACTTTTGCTGCTCCACCTCATCGAACTCCTCGGCGTCGTAACTCTTGCCCCGGTCGCTGATCATCACTCCGCCATAGTTGCTCGGGATGACCTCCCGGACCTCTTCATTCCGATGCTGCCAGCGGATCTGCTAGATCGTCGCCTGATCCGTGTCAAACCCCATCAGAAATGCGCCCTTGCCGCCCACCCGCCATCCGGTGTCATCGGTGTGAACAAACGGGGCCTCCCGGATTGCTTCGCGCAGTTGCTGGTACTTAGCTCCCACTTCAGCTTTTGCCCGCCGCAATGCATCTTGCGCCAACGCCGACTGTGTGATGCTCACCCCAGTTAGTTCTTTCAGCACCCCCGGAACCTTCCGCTGCGGCACTCCTACGCCGTAGTGTAATGCGTGCGCCGCCGCCATCACCGATGGCCCAACCCGATGAGCGGTTGCTCCATACTGGTCAGCAGCCAACCCCGGCGCTGTCCCCCGCACTTTCTTGCCGCAGTCCCGGCAATGACAAACTGTTACTCGATACTCGGTAACTTCCGGCTTGGGCTGCTCCGGCACATCGGTCGTCGTCGCAAACTCCACTTCATCTTCTTCCAGCGGGCCCCCGCAGAATGGGCAGCACGGCGGCGCTTGCGCATCCACCGTTCTATCCGGCTCCACCACTGGTGCGGCACGCCGCCGAAACGGCCCTTGCCCCTTCTTCCGGCCTGGCTTCTTGGGATTCTGG
>JBBQLF010000322.1:0-6001 GCA_038327695.1 Bryobacterales bacterium | reverse complement strand
CCGCGCCACGCCACGTGGCAGAACCTGTTTTCGGCGTGGGCAACTCTAAATGAGCAGAGGTGGGTCATTTCTCGTGAGCGCCGAGGCGAACATAGACGCTGGCTCTTGCCGGCTGCCCGGCTGGGCCGCCCTGACTGTCAGCATGGGGGTGCTTAACCGTGTTGGGGATTTCACGCACTCTAATTCCAACGGCCCTTTACGTTCGCGGCTCTGCCTGGCGTACTACTACGCCAGGATTCTCTCGATTGGCCAGCGTTTGGTTGAAACTGTCACTTCCATGTGGCGCACCCGTCAGCATGCTGGCAATGCCGCCACGTCAGGCGTATCGTAAAAACAGGCTGGTTTATCTGATTGACGAAAGGACTTGAGAATGCACATGTCCTGGTGGGCGGGGGGCCTGACGGCGGTGGTACTGCTGGCAGGAGGAGCTTACGGCCAGAAGCCGGTGGGACCGGCGCCGGAAGACGTGCTCAAGGCGGCCTTGGAGGCGCAGGCGCGGGGAGACGTGGAAGGGATGCTGGCGCAGTATGCGCTGGAACTATACGCACCGGAAGCGGTGACAGTGTCGCGCGGGCTATTCGCGATGGTAGCGCAGAAGATATCGATCGAGAATTTCGAGCTGACCGTGCGTGCGGTGAACATCGGCGAAGGCGAGCGGGCGGCGCTGGTTCGGGCAACGATGAGCTACGTGCTGAACGCGCCGGGCTACCGGGCCGCCACGACGGAGGGAGTGCTGGCATCGCTGGTGAAGCCGGGTGAGGTGTGGAAGCTGGTGGTGGTGAATCCGGATCCGTTGCTGGACGAGGAGTTGCACGCCCCTCCGGCGGGGGGCGAAGGCGCAACGGCCAAAGCAGCCGGCGCGCGCCCAGCGGGGCCAGTGATGGACATCAAGGAGGTGAACAGCCGGATTGACACGGCGATGAAGACGTTCAAAATCGACGGCCTGAAGACCGCGACGGACTACACGTTCACGGGCATCGGGAGCGTTCCGGGCGTCGGCGACGCGGTGGCGAGTGTCTACCAGGTGATCAACACCTTGGGCAACGCGGGCGGCACGGTCAAGGACATCTGGAACAACGGATTCACGCGCGCCGGTTTCCTGAAGGCAGGGACGGTGGCGTTGGGCGTGGCGCAGATCCTCACGGAGCCGATACCGGGGTTGGACGGGCTCACGGACGTCGTGGCGTCCCACATGGAGCAGGTGGCGCAGAACGCGCAGATCCGGCGCGGGCTGGAGAAGATCCGGCCCTATCTGCGCGAAGCGACGGCGCAATACCACCCAAAGCTGTTGTTCCTGCCGGAGCGATTGTTCAAGTATCCCGCGGGGACGTTGAAGGCGACGGAAGGAGGCGAAGACGGCAATCCGCTGGGAGAAGTGGCGTTGGGTGCTGTGTTCCAGTCGCCGTCGGCGATGGGGCGGACGATTCCGTTCATTCTTGCCGGGCAGGTGGTGGTTCCAGAAGACGCGGCGGATGTGGCGGAGCAGCTCGGCGGGGTGCACACTTTGAGCGGATGGTCAATTCCGCTGGATCTGACTCCGATGATCGACAGTCCGATGACCGGTGGCAATCCCGTGCTGCAGAGCTTCCGGGTGAACCGCCCGGTGGCCGGAGCGCCGCCCCTGGTGGTTTACACCGCGACCTGCATGCGCGGCAGGCAGACGACGCGGTGAAGCTGAAGAACGGCGAGATCTCGAACGATGTGCAGGTGAAGAACGCCTACATGAACGCGGTGTCGGAACTGGAGGTGACCAACATTCCGGACAGCGGGCTGAACATGAAGGTGGGCGAGACCAAGGAAGGGATCCAGGTGTTCGGGAAGACCGAGGACCCGGAGATGCGGCCGGAGTTGACGATGCAGGAAGCGTGCCTGGCGATCGATTTGAGCGAGCCGGGCATCGTGTCGCTGCGGCGGGACGAGACCATTGGGCTACGGGCGGACAAAGCCGGATCGACGACGGTCACCTTCGCGCTGCGGGACGTCTCTCCGGCAATCGCAAAAGTGGTTCCGGTGACGGTGCAGGACGCGGACCTGCGCTTCCTCAGCTGGTTGCAAAAGACGAAGTCCTTTGCGGCAAAGGTATCCGGCGATCTGACCTGCAAGTACAGAGACGACGGCAGCACAGTGCCCTGCGCGTTTCTGTTCAACAATACGATGAACGGCGCGGGCCTGGCGCCGGTGGAATGGACCGGCGAGAGCTTTACAATTAGTGGGACGATTCAGAGCCCGGTGAGCGGGAAGTGCGAACTGGACGCAGCGGGAAGTTTCAACCCTGGCAAGAAGACGCTGGCGGGCCATTTCAAGACGACGTGTGTCTACACGAAGAGCACGACCAAGAGAACGGAGGTGACGGAATTCACGCTGGGCGAGCTGCCGCCCCTGTTGGGCGTCGTTCCCGAGAAGGAGACCGGCGTGTATGTGTTCATGCTCAGCTCTCTGCTTGGAGACCCGGCATCGCTGATCAAGTCGAGGGTGGCGCTCATCAACTACACCGAGACACACACGACGGGCGGACCGGTGCGAACGAGCAAGTTTGACAGCGCAAACTGGGACGGCCAGATCATCCTGCAGATGGACTTGGGGCAGTAGCTGCGCACGATCTGCGACTCGGCCGCGCGCAGGCGCGTTCGAGAAGCTGCGGGAGAAGGTGGGTCAGACTACGGCAGCGATACTTGAGAGGCTGGAAAGCGCGCTGCTGGAACTCGCACTGGTTCCCGCCAGAAGAGTTTCGGGCGGGGTGCACTGCGCCGATGTTCGCGGTTTCCCGGACGACGTCCAACCACAACGCCCCAGAAATAGCCGCCAGCGGAGTGACCCGGGCCACCCGATTGAGCGAGATCCTCACCCGGCCCGGAAGTCTGCCCGGCGGCTCTCGCACGCCGTCTTCCCACCTGGCCATGGTGCTCCGGTCGACTCCGATATGATGCGCAGCGTCCGTCTGCGAGGGAGATCCACCACCAACCAGCCAAAGCTTTCCATTCTGCGAGGCGGGATTCGTGTCCGCACTTGGAGGCCGGTGGCTGGACAGACGTTTGTTAGAACGTGGCCGCGACACTCACTGGCGGGGCAGTTTGCGTTCTCCGGCGGGGCCGCATAGAATACAGGCGGGCCGTATCCGAATGATAGCGCACGTCTTGGGGAGGATCCCCGTGCGACGGTGGCGCTGATCCAATCTCGATAGCAGGAGTCTTCGAATGAGCGAGAAATCGATTTCCAGACGGAACTTCTTTTATGGAAGCCTCCTGGCGGGGGCCGTGCCGGCCGGCGGGTTCGGCAGTGTGCCGTCTCTGAAAGCGTTGGGGTACAAGTCCGCCAACGAGAAGCTGAACATTGCCGCAATCGGGGTTGGCACGCGCGGGCCGCAGATCCTGCTGGGGGCCGCGCCGACGGAGAACATCGTGGCACTTTGCGATGTGGACGAGGTGCGGGCGGCGCGGGCGTTTGAGACGTATCCAAACGCGAAGAAGTACAAGGATTTCCGAAAGATGCTGGATACGGAGGGCGCCCACATCGACGCGGTGATGGTGGCCACTCCGGACCACACGCATACGCCGGTGGCGCTGCTGTGCATGCAGCGCGGCAAGCACACTTACTGCGAGAAGCCGCTGACCCGAACCGTTTCCGAGGCGCGCCTGCTGGCCGCGGCGGCGGCGAAGTACAAAGTGGCGACGCAGATGGGCAACCAGGGATTCAACCACGAGGGGACGAAGACGGCCTGCGAGATTCTATGGTCAGGCGATATCGGCGAAGTGCGGGAGGTGCACGCCTGGACGGGCGGAATCTACGGCGGGCAGCCGAACATACCGGAAACCGGACCGGAGAAGCAGGAAGTGCCGGGCACGCTGGATTGGGACCTGTGGCTGGGCCCGGCGGCGCCGCGGCCGTTCAACAAGCTCATGACGAACCAGTGGCGGGCCTTTCTGGACTTCTCCACCGGCGGCTCGCTGGGCGACTGGCTGGTGCACAATCTGGGCCCCGCGCACCTGGCGTTGCAACTGGGGGAGGCGTCCCCGATCAGCGTGGAATGCGTCACGGTGGAAGGGAAGAACTCCTGGGTTTGGCCGCTGCGGGCCCATATCGTCTTCGAGTTTCCTGCGCGGGCGAACATGCCGCCAGTGACGATTCACGCGTATCAGAACATGAGGGGCAGTTTCCAGAATCCTGCCGGCATGGCCGAGAACGAACGGCTGTTCCCGCCGATGAACAATCTGGCCGGCAAAGGCCGGCCGTTCCCCGGCAGCGGGGATGGCACATTGCTGATCGGAAACCAGCTCACGGTGGATGGCAAGCCGTTGCAGGCGCGGCCGGGCGGTGGTTTCCCGCCCGGTGGCGCGCGGCCTGGGGGGCCTGGGGGGCCTGGTGGGCCGGGAGGGCCTGGCCGGAGCGGCGCAGCGGGTGATCCGTCGCTGCGCGCGCCCGGCAACGGGGCGGTGTTCGTCGGGTCCAAGGGGCACATGGCGACGACGAGCCGTGGCGAGGGCGTGTGGCTGTTGCCGGCGTCGAAGTGGGCCGAGTACCGGTTGCCGCCGCAGGTGCTGCAACGAGGAATCAATCACCAGCAGGATTGGATCCGGGCCTGCAAGGGCGGCGCTGCCGGCGTATCCGAATTCCAGGTGGCCACGAAGTACATCGAGTGGCTGGCGCTGGGGGCGGTGGCGCTGCACGTTCCAGGCAAGCTGCTGTGGAATGCAAAGGCGATGCGCTTCACCAATAGCGAGGAAGCGAACAAGTACCTGAAGCCCTTTGTGCGCAAAGGGTGGGAGATGAAGCTGTAGGAGGGCGGGTGAGGGGTTCTGTTCGCTGAGCCGTTTTCGTTTGGGTTGCGGGCGGAACGGCGCGGTGCGGTTGGGCTTCGGCGCTCCCGTCGCTCCCGTCGCTCCTGGTGATGGCAGCTTGGGCGGCGGCCAGGCGGGTGATCGGCACACGGTAGGAGGCGCAGGAGGCGTAGTCCATGCCGACCTGGCAGCAGGACTGGACGGGGCTTGGTTCACCGCCGCGGTCGCCGCCGATACCGACTTCGAGCTCGGGGTTGGTCTCGCGGCCCAGTTCGACGGCCAGCCGCTTATCGTCCCCGAGAGCGGCGACCACCGGCACCTGCGATCAACGAGCAGCTTACGCCGCATCCTCGACACCAATGAGCAGCCGCTTGCCAAGGGCGCGGTAGGCGGCTTCGATCTGATCGAGCCTGGAGATGTGGGCTAGATTCAGAAGCCGGTCAATTTGCGGCATGTGGCAGTTCAGCCGCCGGGCGAGCTCCGCCTTGGAGACGCGTTGCGCGAGCATCGCGCCATAGATGACCAGTTTCATTTCCACGAGCGGGGAGACCACCGCTGACCTGGCGCCGCGCTTCGCTGGAGATGGCGCGGGGATCGGGAAGCGGCGGGCAGTGTACTCACCCAGGCAGTCCTCGATGACATCAACGACTCTGGCCAGCGCTTCCTCCTCGTCATCGCCGAACGTAACGGCCTCAGGTAGATCCGGGACGGTCGCCAGAATCGTTCCGTTGGTATTGCGGGACAGTTTGACAGGATAGGATAACATCGCTACTCCTTAAAGCCGAGCTGTTTCCTGATGGCTGTTTCCTGATGGCATCAAGCAAGCCCTTTCCGAGATCCTTACCTGCGCCATGGATTGGGATGTAACTCAAACGGGTTCCTTTGAACACTTCAGGTGACCACCCTTGGCCGGCTGGAACGCGCGGCCCTGCTTTTCGAGCCATCGCTTCAGCTCACAGCTTGTCGCGCCTTGAGAGTACAACACAACTGTTGTGCAGCGAGGTGGTGCTCGCCAACGGGATGCCGTTCCCCGCGGAGCGTGACGAACGGCCGGGATCAGGCAATTCGATGCTGCCAATCAGTCCGCCGAACAGAAGAAGGGCCGCGCCCCCGTTTGGGAGGCGCGGCCCTTCTTCGTTTGGGTGGTTAACCGACCTACGCGGTGCGGTTGGCTTCCGAGGAGCCTTCCGTCTTGGCGATCGCGGCCTGCGCCGCGGCCAGGCGGG
>JBBQLF010000321.1:0-6005 GCA_038327695.1 Bryobacterales bacterium | reverse complement strand
GTGCTGCGATGGCGTGACCTGGCCCTCAGCTACATCAAGCTGGGCGACGTGGACGAGCAGCAGTCGCGCACGCGCCAGGCGATGGAGAACTACGCGAAGGCGCTGGAACTGCTGGATCGATCGCATTCCGACGCCAACTCCATCCAGGACGCCCGGGCGAAGGCGCTGCTGCGGCGCGCCGACCAGTTCGGCAAGTTGAACCGCGCCGCCGGCTCGCTGGCCGACCTGGAGCGAGCGCGAGACATCTTTATCCAGCTCCAGTCGGCCAAGCCGAACGACCCGCGCTTGCGCAGCGACGTCGCAGTGACCTGGAATAAGATTGGCCGCGTGCGCATCGAAACCGGTGATCTGGCCGGCTCCATCGAAGCCCGCCGCAAGGGTCTGGAGCAGGCCAATCTGGCCGTTCAGGTGGATCCCAACAACCAGCTTTTCCTGCGCACCAAGTTGCTGAACCACATGGGGCTCGGCGACGCGCTGGGGCACCCCGCGGCCGGCAAGCTGATCAATGTCCAGGAGGCGCTGGACAACTACAACGAGGCCCGCCTGGCGGCCGAGAAGAACCTCTCTCTGGATCCCGAGAATACCCAGGCCGTCAGCGATGCCGCCCTCACCTGGCAGGCCATGGGCCTGTGGTATGAAGACCGCGAACAGTGGCCCAAGGCCGTGGACGCCCACCGCCGCTGCCTGACGCTAATGGAATCGCTGCTCAAGAAGAATCCCACGAGCGCGCACTTCCAAGAGACCACGGCGCGAGCGCGGGTCCGGGTGGGCTCCGCGATGGCTGAACTGCCCGACCTGGCCGGCAGTCTGCGGGAGCTAAGGGCGGCGCTTGCGGTTTTCGAGGCTCTCGCCGCGAACGATCCCAGCAACCGCACCCTGACGACGGACCGCATCGGGCTGTGGCGGGACATTGGCGAAGTGCTGAGGCTGGACGGCAAGCCGGGCGAAGGCATCGCGCCCAATTTGAAGGCTCTCGGCATGCTGCGCGAGATGGTGGCCGCCGATTCGTCGAACAAGAGCCTGCCCCAACATCTGGCTCCTATCTACATGCAATTGGGAGAGTGCGAGGCCGGCTTGGCGAAGAAGGCGCCGGCCGGAGAAGAGCGCCAGCGCCTGTGGGTAGCCAGCCGCGACTACTTCCGGCAGGCCAAGGCTGCCGGCGGGGCGATGGCCAACCGCGCAGTGATCGAGAAGGGGCTCGCCGAGGCCGAAGCTGAGGCGCGGAAATCACCCGAGTCTCCCGCTAAGTAGTATTTTTTCGTCAAGATGTGACAATTTCAACCCTCCGTTCGCGCAGTATAGTGCTGTGAGGACACTCAAACCCTTCGCGCTCTGCGCACTTTTCGGATTATCGGCGTTTGCCCAGCTCACGCTGTATCCTGGGCCGGCGACCATTGAAATCAAAACCACCCGGCAGATGTCGGCCTACGTGCCGCTGACGCCGAATACCGTGACATGGTTTGTGAACGGCGTTATCGGAGGAGACGCCGCTCACGGAATGGTGACGCAGGCGGGCCTGTTCACGGCGCCGCAGAGCGTTCCGCCGGACAACCTGATCACGGTGAAGATCGTGAGTACGGCGTATCCCAACCAGTCGTATTCGTCGCAGCTCACCATCACGCAGCCGGCGGTGAACCTGTGGAGCGTGTCGCCTTCCACGTTCGCCACCGGGCCGGCGAATCTGAGCCTGAACGGCTCCAACTTCGTTCCCGGAGCATCGGTGAGCATCGGCGGCACGCCCGTGCAGACCACCTATGTCAGCCCGGCGTCGCTGAAGGTGATTACGACGATTCCAGCCAACATGCTGGGCAAGTTGCCGTTGCTGGTTTCCAATCCCGGTCCGGGCGCCACTACCAGCCTGCCGGTGACGGTGAACATCGTTGCGCCCACGGTGACAGTGAGCGTGGGTCCGGCCAATCCGAGCGTGGCGGTGACCGGTACGCAGCAGTTTTCCGCAACCGTCGTTGGTAACGCCAATACGGCGGTGAACTGGTCCGCCAGCGCCGGCACGATTACCTCGGCGGGCCTCTACACAGCTCCGGCGGTGCTGCCGAATCCGGCAACGGCGACGATCAGGGCCACCAGTGTGGCGAGTCCGCTGAGTTTCGGTGCCGCGACCGTCACCCTGACTAAACCACTGGTGACAGTGGGCGTGGCGCCGAGTTCGGCCGCCGTACAAGTGAAGGCCACGCAGCAGTTCGCCGCTACTGTGACCAACGCGCAGAACCCGGCGGTTACGTGGCAGGTGAACGGCGTCACGGGCGGTAACGCGACCGTCGGCAGCATCTCGGCGACGGGCCTCTACGCTGCCCCGGCAATGCTGCCCAGTCCGGCACAGGTGACCGTGCGGGCGGTGAGCGTGGAGGCGCCCACGGTGAGCGCTTCGGCTGTGGTGAGCATCAAGATTCCCACGCCGGCCATGCCCAATCTGACGAATGCGCGGTTTCTGGATCAGGCCGCCTACGGCCCCACCGCGGCTGAGTTACAGAACGTCGGCCAGCTCGGCCTGAGCGGCTGGGTGAACCAGCAGTTCGCCATGGCCGAGACGCCGATTCCGATGGCCGCCGACAACAACGCGGCGGCGCAGCAGTTCCTGTCGCGGATAGTGCACGCGCCCGACCAACTGAGACAGCGCGTGACGAACGCGTTGGCCAAGATTATCGTGATCTCGACAAACAAGAACAACTATTCGAATGAGATCATCCCCTACTGGCAGATTCTGAGCCGCAACGCGTTCGGCAACTACCGCCAACTGCTGAGCGACATCACGGTGAGCCCGCAGATGGGCAAGTATCTGGACTTGGCCAACTCGGCGAAGGCCGGGCTGGCTGGCGGAACCAACGAGAATTACGCTCGCGAGGTGATGCAGTTGTTCACCGTGGGCCTGGTGAAGCTGAACCAGGACGGCACGAAGCAACTGGACGGCCAGAATCAGCCGATTCCCACCTACGACCAGGCCGTGGTGCAACAGATGGCCAAGGCTCTGACCGGGTGGACGTACCCCACTGCTCCGGGCGCGATGCCGGGGTTCAACAACTGGGAGAACTTCTCGGCCCCCTCGATGGAAGTGCGCGAACAGAACCACGACATCTCGCCGAAGACCATCATCAACGGCTGCCAGATTCCGGGCGGCATGGGTGTGGCGGCGGAGACCAACCTGGTGCTCGACTGCCTGTTTAACCATCCCAACACGGCGCCGTTCATCGTGACGCGGCTGATCCGCGACCTGGTGACGAGCAACCCCTCGCCGGCCTATGTGCAGCGCGTGGTGGACGTGTGGAACAACAACGGCATGGGCGCGAAGGGCGATTTGAAGGCTGTGGTGACGGCGATTCTGCTCGACCAGGAAGCCCGGCAGGACCAGGCCACTCCGGCGCAGGGCCGGCTCAAAGACGCGCAATACGCCATCGCGTCATTCGTACGGGCCATGAACGGCAGCCTGGCTCCAGTGAACATCCAGCCCTGGTCATTTACTCTGATGGGCATGTCGCCGCTGAGTCCGCCCTCGGTGTTCGGCTTCTACTCGCTGCTGTACCAGATCCCCGGCAAGGGGCTGGCCGGGCCGGAGTTTCAGATTTACTCGCCGACGGAATCCGTGCTCCGCGGCAACTACATTTACAGCATGATCACCAACCCGAATCAGACGGACCTGAAGATCGACCTGACGCCGTTTCAGGCGGTGGCGGCCGACTCCAATGCGCTGATCGAGCAGGTCAACGCGACGCTGCTCTATGGACGCATGCCGCAGAGCATGAAGACCAGTCTGGCGACGGCGCTGGCCGCTGCCTACGACAACAACCAGCGCGTGCAAGCCGCGCTCTACCTGACCACACTGAGTGGCTATTACACGGTTCAGTACTAAGGAGGACCCATGAAATACAATCCATTCGAGACCTCTCGCCGGGGCTTTCTGCGCCTGGCCACCGGCACTCTGGCTCCTCTGGCCGGCCTCTCGCGGCTGGGCATGATGAACGCTTACGCGCAACAGGCCAACGACTACAAAGCCCTGGTGTGCATCTTTCTGTTTGGCGGCAACGACGGCCACAACGTGATTGTGCCGCAGACGCAGAGCCAACTGAACCTGTACAAAGCGGCGCGCGGCAGCCTGGCGCTGCCGGACGGCCACGCGAAGCTACTGCCGGTGACCGCCATGGCCGGCGCGCCCTACGGGCTGAACGACGGACTGGCGGCGATCCATCCGCTGTGGGCGCAGCAGAAGCTGGCCTGCGTGGCCAACGTCGGCAACATCGTGCAGCCGACGTCGCGGCAGCAGTACCAGTCGGTGGCCGTGCCGCTGCCGACGAACCTGTTCTCACACTCCGACCAGACGGTGCAGGTGCAGACCAACACGCCGAGCGGTTCCGGCGGCACGGGGTGGGCCGGCCGCGTGGCCGATTTCATGGCTCCGTCGAATGCGGGCACTGTGTTTCCGGCTTCGATCTCGATGGCGGGCCAGCAGATTTTCTGCACCGGCAACGCGGTGCAATCGGCCAGTTTGCTGCCTGGCTACGACATGTCGCCGGCCGGCATGAACCTGTGGCCGGCCTCGGCCGGCGCGGCGCGGATGCAGTCGCTACAGGAAATTCTGACCATGGACAGCGGGCTGGCCGTGGTGCAGGCCGCCAACAAGGTGCGGCAGGACGCGCTGACGCTTTCGGCCATCTTGAAGAGCGCCGCTGGCGGACCGCAACTGACGACCGTGTTTCCAGGTGGAGGGTTGGGCAACCAGTTGAAGCAGGTAGCTCAAATCATGAACATGCGCAACACGCTGGGCCTGAAGCGACAGGTGTTCTTCTGCTCCCTTGGCGGTTTCGACACCCACGGCAGCCAAAGCTGGCAGCAGTGGGACTTGCTGAAGCAACTGTCCGCCGCCATGAATGCCTTCTACCTGGCCACTGTGGAGATGGGCATCCCGAACCAGGTGACGTCCTTCGTGGAGTCTGAGTTCGGGCGCACGCTGCAGCCGAGCGGCACGGGCACCGATCACGGTTGGGGCAGCCACTTCCTGGTGCTGGGCGGAGCGGTGAAGGGCGGCGACGTGTACGGTACGTTCCCGGACCTGTCACTGGGCGGACCGAACGATTCCGGCGCCCGCGGCGCGCTGCTGCCGTCGACGTCGCTGGACCAATACGGCGCCACCATGGCGCGCTGGTTCGGCGTGCCGGACGCGTCGTTGAACACGGTGTTCCCGAATCTGGCGAATTTCCAGACGCGCGACCTTGGGTTCCTGTCTTAGTAACCCCTGTCCAAGCGTCGTCGGATCCACAACGCGGGCAGCGTCCGATTCGCTGATTTTGAAGCGGGGGATAGGACTCCACTCGTGACGTCTGGCTTGCAAAACTATAGTCCGAGCTTGGTCTTGCGCTCCCGGCACTCACGCTCAAACAGGCGTTCAGTTGATACCTGCGCGGCCGCCCTGGTGTCCGCGCAGGCCGGGTGTTCAGAATGTCCGGAATGTCCCGGAATCCCCCATGGAAATCGTCTCCCGCAGCTGAACCACGCGCTACGTCAATTCGCCGGGTTCCCCAGATTCTCGTGCGAGGATCAGAGCGACCTGATCCCGGAGCACGGGACAGCGATTCCTGGCGGCGCGCCACACCTCTTCCCAGTCAATTCCGAAATAGGCGTGAACTAGGATGTTTCGAAAAGCGGCGAGTAGGCCACGGGACCTCTGGATGACGGTTCCTCACTTCCTCGGACAGCCGCGCCGCTGCCTCGCCGATAATCGCCAGCTTCTGAACTACGGCGCTTCGCATCATCTCTGATTCCGGAAATGTTGCGAAATCGACCCCAGCTATGAACGCGGCGACATGGTCCGTCGACTCGATGATGTCATTCAGATACAGATCGTCACGCCGCATACATGAGCCGCGCCTCTTCGTGCACGGAAGCCCGAATCAGTGGTTTCAATCCGTTCTTCGAAACCAGATCGACCTTCCGTCCTAGGAGCTGGGCCAGATCCAACATCAATCAGGCATGGTCGAACAGGTCAACCTCGGCCTCCG
>JBBQLF010000320.1:0-6011 GCA_038327695.1 Bryobacterales bacterium | reverse complement strand
GTTACGGCCAGCTGGTCCTGCTGCGCGACCAGGGCCTGCTGCTGGTGCTTTCGGAGCAGGGCGAACTGGCGCTGGTCCAGGCTACGACGGACCAGTTTACGGAACTGGCGCGGCTGCCGGCGATGGATGGCAAGACGTGGAACCACCCGGTGGTGAGCGGCGACCGCCTGCTGGTCCGAAACGGGGACACGATGGTGGCCTTCCGGTTGCCGGCGGAGCGCCGCTGAGCGGGCTTGGTCCCGGATAGCAAATCATGGCCCGGGCGCGGAATTAGGGCGCAGGGACCGGGATGGAACGGTGTATCATTGACCCATGGAAAAACCGGAACGGTTCGTCTGGTTCGCAGTGGTGCTTTCTATCCTGGTCTCCGGCGCCGGCTTAGCCCAGACCTCCACGTCTGCGATTAGCGGCGTTGTGACGGATGCGTCCGGCGCGGTGATCCCCAACGCCCTGGTGAAGGCGACGCAGGACGACACCGGCCGTAGCTATCAGCAGGGCACGACGGACGCCGGCGTGTACTCGTTCCCATCGATCCCGATCGGCCCGTATACGGTGACGGTGGCGGCGAAGGGTTTCAAGACGGCAAGGAACGGCGGCAATCTGTTGACCGTGGGGTCTCCGGTTACGGTGAACGTGACGCTGGAGATTGGGGAGTCCACCGAGACTGTGACGGTGACTGCCTCGGCGGAGCAGTTGCAGACATCGAATGCGACGCTGGGCAATGTGATCGAGCGGAAGGCGATTGTCGATCTGCCGCTGAACGGGCGCAATCCGCTGAATCTGCTGGTGCTGGAACCGGGCGTGATCCAGCGTTCGCAGGGATCGGCCGGTACGGGCATTCACGTCAACGGGTCGCGCGATTTCGCGTTCAACACGACCATCGACGGGATTGAGGCTAACGAGAGCAGCGTGCCGAACCCGCTGAACAACGTATATAAGCTCAATCCGGATAACGTGCAGGAATACAAGGTTACGACCAACAACGCCACGCCGGAGGAGGGGCGGAACTCGGGGGCGAGCGTCTCGGTGGCCACCCGCTCCGGGACCAATCGATACCACGGCACAGCGTTCGAGTTTCTGCGGAATACGGCGCTGAACGCCAATGCGTGGTTCGCCAACGCGCTGGGCAATCCGAAGCCGGACATGAAACTGAACCAGTATGGGTTTGAGTTTGGCGGGCCGATTGTGAAGAACCGCACTTTCTTCTTCTTCAGCTACCAGGACACGAAGCTGAACACGGCGCAGCCGATCAACCAGATATTCAGTGGCACTCCGATTGTCTACACGCCGGAGGCGCTGGCAGGCAAGTACCGCTATCTGAAGACGGATCCGAACAATCCGCTGGTGCTGGGCGGTGTGCGCGTGACGGCCAACAGCGGCGTGCTGGTGGACCCGGCGACGGGCGCGCTGCGGCCGGGCGTTCGGAATTGCGCTTCGCCCACCGATGCCAACTGCATAGCGACTTATGACATGTATGCCAGCGATCCGAAGGGCATCGGGGGCGACAAAGTGATGCTGGGGATGCTGAATACGTTTCCGAAGCCGAACTCGTTTGGCGCCGGCGACGGGTTGAACACGGCCGGCTATCTTTGGAACTCCAATTACAAGGTGAGGGGCCCGAATATCATGGGCCGGGTGGATCACACCATTAACGACAAGAGCACGATTTTTGCACGGTATCTGTTCAGCGACAGCAACACACTGGGCGGTGATCCGAACAACAGCCGGCCGCGTGTTTTCCCGGGATTCCCGCCGATGGGCGAGGTGTTCCGCCGCAGCCAGAATCTGGCGGTGAGTTACCGGCGCGTGATCTCGCCGCGCATTGTGAACGAGTTCACAGCCGGTTTCGCGCGCTTTTTCTTCCTGTTTACGCAAGGCGAAGCCAATCCGGATTTCCCGAACATTGTGCCCTACAGCCTCACCAACATCAGCAATCCGTACCGCTCCGCGCCGCGGACCAACCGGGCCGTGACCACGCCGCAGATTCTGGACAATCTGAGCATCGTCAACGGCGCGCATCAGGTCCGCGTCGGCTTCAATATGCGCTTCTACCAGCACAATGACCAGCGCGGGCAGCCGGGCGGGGTGAACCTGCCGCCCGTGCTGAGCTTCAGCCGCATCACGCGGCCACCAGTGGGGTTCAATACGCCGGTAGTGGGCGCGGCGGGCAGGCCGGGCATCGCGAGCGCCGACAACAACCGGCTGCTGAGCGCGATCAACGAGCTGATGGGGATACCGGCGCAACTGTCGCAGGTGTTCCTGGGCGACGTCAAGAGCGATACGTATCTGCCCTACCGGACCGGCAACGGCGTGACGTTGTGGGCCCAGGGCCAGAGGATGAAGCAGTACAACTTCTACGCCCAGGACGAGTGGAAACTGCGGCGGAATTTGACGGTGAACTATGGCTTCCGGTGGGAGATCAACATGGCGCCGAGCGAGGCCGGCGACCGGGTGTACGTGCCGCAGGGCGACCTGCGGAGCACCATCTCGTTTGTCCACGCGGACCGGTATTATCAGAACAACAATCTGGGCGCGATTGCGCCCCGGCTGGGCATCACTTACAGCCCGTGGCGGCGGACCGTGTTCCGCACGGCGTACGGCATGGCGTTCGATCCGATAGCGTCGTTCCAGGTGACGGCCGTGGCCGGGCGCATTCCAGGGCTGACGACGAATTGCCAGAGTGTGCCGGCGGGGGCGACCACGCCGGGCTGCGTGGCGGTGCCGGATAAGCGTGTGGCCGAGGGCTTCCCGCAGGAGATGCAGGTGCCGAACCGGAAGCCTTCGACGTTTCTGACGCCGCCGGCGCAACTGCTGGCCACGGCGCCGGGCGTGACGTTCTTCGATCAAAATCTGAAGCTGCCCACTGTGCACCAGTGGAACTTCAACATCCAGCAGGAGGTGGGCTATGGCCTGGTGGTGCAGGCCGGCTACATCGGGCGGCGCGGCACGCGGCTGATGCGCGCCTACGATCTGAATCAGATCAACGCGGACCCGATTCTGCCCAGCTTCAAGGTCATGCAGGGCAACGTGAAGGCCGGGTGCCGGGCGGACGGCACCAACTGCACGGGCGGTGGCACCGGGCAGAGCGTGCCGATGGTAACGGCGGGGATTGTGGATGCGGCTTTCGTGAACTCGGCTACGAGTGCGACGGAGTTGCAGCAGAACGCAGCCGGGACGATGGCCGGCCGAATTGAGCAGACGACGATGGCTGCCAAGCTGCGGCCGAATCAGCAGTTTGCCACGATGACCTATATCGATTCGGGCGGGAACTCGTACTACCATGCGTTCCAGAGCACCGTGCGGAAGCGGTTTTCGAACGGCTTGCAGGTGTCGCTGGCGTACTCGCTGAGCAAGTCGATTGATGACCAGAGCGTGGATCCGGTGGCGTCGAGTTCGGGTGGCGGATTGAGCACGACCAACTCACGGACGCCGGCCGATACGAGGAACTGGCGGAATGAGCGGGCGGTTTCGGACTTCGACCGCAGGCACGTGTTCAGCGCCGTGTGGTTGTATGAGTTGCCTGTGTTCCAGCGCAACCGGCTGCTGGGCGGGTGGTCCATCAACGGGCTCTACAGCATCAACACCGGCGAGCCGTTTTCGGTGACGAGCGGGGTACGGACTTCGAACAATACGCACGTGTCGCGGGCTATCCTGGCCGGCGCCATGCCGGACACGTCGCTGCAACAGGCGCCGGGCGTGATCGGGCCGGTGATGTTCGCCGATAACCGCGCGTTCGCGATTCCGGGGCCGGGCGAAAACGGGATGGGGCGGAACATGTTCCGCAGTCCTGGATTCTGGAACCTGGATTTTGGAGTACAAAAGGTGTTCGGGCTGACCGAGCGGTTCAAATTACAATTCCGTGCAGAGTTCTTTAACGCGCTGAACCATGTGAATTTCGACAATCCGGGCGGGGCGACGGACGGGTCGAATCAGATTACCAGCGCCACGTTTGGGCGGGTGTGCTGCGAGGCGGTGGCGCCGTCGAGCACGCAGAATATTATCCAGACCGGCGAGGCGGCCCGGGTGATTCAGTTTGCATTGAAGCTGATGTTCTGATGGGAGACGGATACGAGCACCTGGCGCGGGTCCGGCGGATGTGCGCGAGTCTGCCGGGGACGAGCGAGAAACTGTCGCATGGCGAGCCGGCGTTCTTCGTGGGGAAGAAGGTCTTCGCCATGTACTCCAACAACCACCACAACGACGGGCACATCGCAGTGCTGATTCCGGCGGCGCCGGGCGTGCAGGAGATGCTGATGAGCACGTGGCCGGAGCGGTATTTCCGGCCGGCGTATGTGGGCGTGCGGGGGTGGGTGGGGATCGACCTGGACCAGATCGGCGATGACGAGCTGGCGGCGCATCTGCTCGACGCCTGGCGGATGATTGGGCCGAAGAAGGGCCGCGGTCAGGCGTAGATGCCGGGGGCCTCGTGGCCGATGGCTTGCACGTATTCGATGTAGGAGCCGGGGTAGATGCGCGGCGTGCGCTCCGTGCCGCTCTCGCCGCCGAGCTCCAGGACACGCGAGCCGAGGCCGCGCAGAAACGTGCGGTCGTGCGAGACGAAGATCATGGTGCCTTCGAAATCCTTGAGCGCTTCGACGAGCATCTCCTTGGTGGCCAGATCCAGGTGGTTGGTGGGCTCGTCCAGGACCAGAAAATTGGGCGGATTGTAGAGCATGCGGGCCATGGCCAGGCGGGATTTCTCGCCGCCGGAGAGCGAGCGGATGCGCTTGTCCACGTCGTCGCCGGAGAACTGAAAGGCGCCGGCGAGGGTGCGCAGCGAGCCGATGCCGTCCTGGGGGAAGTCATTCTGGAGCTGCTCGGCTACAGTGAGATCGGCATCGAGCACGTCGAGCGATTGCTGGGCGAAGTAGCCCATGTTGAGGCTGGCGCCGAGACGAATGGAGCCGGAGTCCGGCTGGGTGACGCCGGCGATCATCTTCAGCAACGTGGTCTTGCCGGCGCCGTTGCGGCCCATGACGGCCCAGCGCTCGCCGCGGCGGATGGTGAGATCCAGGCCGTCGTAGATGACGCGCGGGCCGTAGCGTTTGTGGAGATCGTCGATGACGGCCACCTGATCGCCCGAGCGCGGGGGGGTGCGGAACTCGAACTTGACGACGGAGCGCTTTTTGGGCAGTTCGAGGCGCTCCACTTTGTCCAGGGCCTTGATGCGGCTCTGGACCTGGGCGGCCTTGGCGGCGTGGGTCTTGAAGCGCTCAATGAAGCGATTCTGCTTGGCGAGCATGGCCTGCTGGCGGGCAAAGGCGGCCTGCTGGTTGGTTTCGCGGATGGTGCGCTCGCGGACGTAGAAGTCGTAGTCACCGGTGTAAGCGATGATCTCGCCTGAGTCAATTTCGGCGATGCGGGAGACGATGCGGTTCATGAAATCGCGGTCGTGCGAGGTCATCAGCAGCGCGCCGGGATAGGACTTGAGGAACTGCTCCAGCCAGATGATGGACTCGATATCGAGGTGGTTGGTGGGCTCGTCCATGAGGAGGACGTCAGGGCGGCCGAGCAGGACGCGGGCCAGGGCGACGCGCATTTTCCAGCCGCCGGAGAGGGCACCGACGTCGCCGTCGATCTGGTCTTCGTGGAAGCCGAGGCCGTGGAGGACTTCGCGGGCCTGAGCCTCCAGAGTGTAGCCGCCGAGATGCTCATACTCTTCCTGGACCTCGCCGAAGCGGGCGAGAATGCGGTCCATGGCGGCGGCCTGGGCGGGGTCGTTCATGGCGCGGTGGATGTCTTCGAGCTCGTGGTGGAGATCCCCGACGCGGCCGCTGCCGGCGATGGCCTCGTCGAGGACCGAGCGGCCGGCCATTTCCTCGACGTCCTGGCGGAAATAGCCGATGGTGAGCTTTTTGGGGACGGAGACCTCGCCGTCGTCCGGCTCCTCTTCGCGCATGATCATGCGGAAGAGGGTGGTTTTGCCGGAGCCGTTGGGGCCGACCAGGCCGACCTTTTCGCCGGGGTTGAGCTGGAAGGAGGCGTCGACGAAGATGAGCTGCTTGCCGTAT
>JBBQLF010000319.1:0-6033 GCA_038327695.1 Bryobacterales bacterium | reverse complement strand
TTGTGCTCGAACGCAAAGCACGCAAGTTCGGCTTCCAATTAGTGCCAAGCGCCGATTGAGACGCTCATGCGGAATCAACAGTTTGGGGTGAAGTTCTTTAGGAGCCGCGCGTCAGCAAACCAATATAACCCTGCGGGTCACTGGAAGTAATGAAAATGCCGCCAGGGGCGAAGGGGGCGGGCACGCATGGCGGACAAGAAGCACCGTCTTCGACGGAGCCGTTGGAATGGCTATTTCACGCCGTGTCCTAAGACGTTAGCGGTCAGCGAGGCTGGCGGCTAGCGCTGACAGCGGGTCGGCGGACGGCAGGCTGCCCTGGGCGAGTTGCGCGCTGCCCCCGCCGCGGCCACCGGCGGCGAGCAGGGCCTCCTTCAGGAGGTTTCCGGCGTGGAGGCCCGAGTCCGCCGATACGGCGAGCAGCACGCTGGGCGGGTTGGCGGAGGTCGCGAGGAACAGGGCGTTGGACTGTGCGCAGAAGCTCTGCGCCAACGTGCGAAGTTCATCGTCCAGCGGGCCGTGGGGGCGGTGCTCGACGTGACGGCGCCGGCCGGCGGGGCCGGGCTGTGTTTCATTGTAAAGGGCGCGGCCGCGAAAGGTATTGAGTTCGATGGCGAGTTTCAGGCGGGACTTGGCGGCTTCCCTGGACTCCGCCAGGTGCGCGCTGACCAGGCCGGGGGTGTCGTCGAGCGGGGCGGAAAACTGGCGGGCGATGAGCGAGACCGCGTCGAAATCGGCGCGGGCCCGGGCAATGGCGCGCTGGCCACAGAGGAACTCGACGCGCGTGCTGTTGCGGATCTTTTCGGTCTTGCGCAGGAGCAGAGCGCCGATCTCGCCGGTGGAGCGGACGTGCGTTCCGCCACAGGCGGAGCGGTCCAGATCCGCGATGCTGACGATGCGGAGAGTCCCGGCGCGGGTGGACTCCTTGCGGAGCCCGGCGGCCTGAGCGGCGTCTTCGAATGCGACGGCGAGGGGTACGTTTTGCTGGATGATTTCGTTGGCGCGAGATTCGGCGGCCTGGAGTTGCGGAGGAGTGAGGGCGGGCGTGTCCAGATCGATGGTGGAGATCTCCGCGCCGAGATGGAAACTGAGAGTGGCGGCGCCGTGGAGTTGCTCACAGACGGCGGACAGCAGGTGCTGGCCGCTGTGCTGCTGCATGTGATCGTGACGGCGGCCCCAGTGGACCACGCCTTCCACCGTGGTATCGCCGAGGGGGGCGGCGAGGATGTGGACGAGACGGGCGTCCTGCTCGACGACGTCGACAACGTCGATGCCATTGAGCTGGCCGAGGTCATGAGGCTGGCCGCCGGAGGTGGGGTAGAAGGCCGTACGGTCGAGCACGACGCGCAAGCCTGAGTCGAACGACTCCAGGACATGGGCCTGAAAGCGGGTGAGATAGGAGTCTGTGTAGTAGAGGCGGTCCGTCATCGGATGGCGATCTGAACGGTGTTGCTGGAGACGTCGGCGGCGGTCACGCTGAGATCCACACCGTCGGACCGTTGCACGTTCTGAGGGATCTGGACCTTGACGATGTAGCGGCCCGGGGCGTCAGGCACAGCGGCCGGAACAGCGTCCACGACGGCGCCGGAGCTGAAGATGGAGCGGCCGAAGGAGACGCGGACGGGTTCGTAAGCGCCGGTCTCCGGATCGACGGGGCCGAGCCCGATGAAATGAATGGTGATTGTGTCGCCGGCCGAGGCGGGGCGCCCGCCATAGGCCTCCGGCACGGCCAGCGTGCCGTCGTCGAGCGTCACCTTGCCATAGGTGCCGGCGCTCAACTCCAGGCGGGGGGCGCGCCAGCGAACGCCGGCGAGGATCTGCCCGCCCAGTTGACCGTCCCGCTCCACCTGAATGATGGCATCGCCGGCAGCGGTGGTTTCGGGGATCTGGAAATAGATCTCCTCCGCACTGACGGCGAAGAGCGGGGCGGGCAGGCCGTTCACCAACAGGCGTGTCCCTGCCAGGGTATCGGGCCACGGGGCGGATTCGGCTGTGGCTGGCTCCTGGGCGGTCAGTTGCACGCCGCGCACGCGGGCGAGCATGGCCGGCGCCATGACGGGCGTGGGGTCAACCCCCAGAGCGTTGCTGAGCGTGGCGAAGTTGAGCGCTGGCGGGCCGTTAGCGGCGACATCGAGCGTAACCGGGATCTGCTGCTCGCTATTGGCGGCGTTGGAGACTACGGTCAATGCGCCGGTGTAGACACCCTGTGCAAGGCCGGCCGGGCTGACGCGCACACGGAGAGCCTGGCCATCGGCGTAAACCTCCGCCGAGAGCCAGTCCCCGCCGCTGGTGGTTGCGACGCGAACCTCGGAGGCAACTACCTGGCCTGTTCCGCGATTGGGCAGGAGGAAGGCCCGCACCGTAGCCGGGCCGTTTTCGGCCAGGCGGAACTCAAGCTGGGCTGGCGCGTTGTAGATGGGCGCGTTGGCGACGCGGAGGCTGACCGGGAGCGTCCCGTTCTCCTCCGGGATGACGGAGCCGGAGACGGTGAGCTGGCCGCGGTAATCGCCTTCCGGCATGGCCGCGAGATGGCGGGCCAGGATGGTGTAATTGAAGTCGTACCGGAAGCTGCCGTTGCCGCCGGTGGGAATTGAGAGCCATTCGCCGCCCTCGGTGGAGGCGCTGAAGGTCATACGATTGCCGGCGCGGATGGCGAATTCCTGGCTGCCTCCGGGGGTGACGAAGAAATCGAGGCGGGGCGGCACGGCGCCACCGGCCTGCACGGTGACGGTGACGAACTGGGGTGCGTCGAGGGCGTTGGGATCGGCCAGGGTGATGACGCCGGAATGGGTACCCTTGGCGAGGCCCTCGGTATTGAGCTCCATCCGAACGGGCGTGCAGTTGGCGGCTTGCTGGGAACAAGTGCCGGTCTCACCCACAGAGACGGCGAGCCAGGCGGATCCCGTGGTGGCCGAAAGAGCCAGGGCGCCGTCCCCGATATTGAATGCCTCCACGGTCTGGCGAGGTCCGGCGGTTCCCACGGCCAGATTGACGGGGCCCAGGGCGGCCGTGGACAGGCGGAGACGCGGGGCCGCCGACACACTGGCGGCGAAGCCCAGCAGCAGAATGGAAGCGGGGGTCAGGATCGTTCGAATTAGACCCAATCCAAGGCTCCTTTTTTGTAAGCCCAGATGTAGCCGACTACCAGAATTGCGAGAAAGACCGAGACCTCCCCGACGCCGAACCAGCCGAGCTGCTTGTACCGCACGGCCCAGGGGAACAGGAACACGGTTTCCACGTCGAAGATGACGAAGAGAATGGCGACGATGTAAAAGCGGACCGTGTAGCGGCCGCGGGCGTTGGAGGCGGCCTGGATGCCGCACTCATAGGCTTCGAGTTTTGTCACCGACGGGGCCTGCGGGCGGACCAGCCGGGTGGCCAGCAGGAGAACGAGTGGGAACAGCACGGCGACGATCAGGAATATGAAGATGGGCAGGTACCCTTCGGGCATACGATCAATATAACACCGCCGGTTGTCCAACAGACCCGATGGGCTGGTCCTTCCAGCCTGATAAAATGGCGGGTTGGGTACAACTACGACATTGAGTTCGCCGCGGATCGCCAAAGTACTGGCATGGGCGGCGCTGCGTTTGCCCGGGATGCAGTTCCTGCGCGTCTTCACCGAGCGCCGGTCTCTCATCTACCAGATGGCCAGGCGGGACTTTACGCAGAGGTTCGTGGGCAGTGCCGCGGGCTGGCTGTGGACCATCATCCATCCGCTGGTGTTACTGGTGAGCTGGGTGTTCGTCTTCCAGTACTGCATGAAGATCCCGCCGCCCGCCGGAGCCGGCGGGACCAACTATACGCTGTACCTGTTCTGCGGGTACTTGCCCTGGTTGCTGTTTCAGGATTCCGTGCAGCGGTCCGCGACCAGCCTGATCGACCAGTCGAACCTGATTACGAAGACGGTGTTTCCGTCTGAGATCATCCCCGTTACGCTGTTCATTTCGTCGCTGGCGAGCCACGCGATTGCGGTGGTGGCGGCGGTGTTGACAGTCCGGTACATGAACGTCCAATTCAGCGTCCTGGTGCTACTGCTGCCGGTCTACACGTTTCTTCTGGGGCTGTTTACGGTGGGCATGGGCTGGATCTTCGCGAGCCTGCAGGTGTATTTGCGAGACACGGCCCAGATGGTGATCGTGGCGCTCACCGGCTGGTTCTGGTTCACGCCGATCTTCATCGACGAGACGCATTTTCCGGAGAGCGTGCGGTTCCTGGTGAAGTGGAACCCGATGGCCTATGTGGTGAAGGCGTACCGCCAGCGCCTGTTGACCGCGGAATTGCCTTCGTTGCAGGAGCTGCTGATATTGGCGGCCATTTCACTCACGGTGTTTGTGGCCGGAGGAATGTTCTTCCGGCATCTGAAACGCGGCTTTGCCGACGTCCTGTAGGCTGATCAGCTTGGAGCCCAAAAGACACATGAATATCTCAAGACGTTCGTTCCTCAGTGCGGCCGCCGGTGCGCCGCTGTTGGGGCAGCAGAAGGTAGCGGCGGGACCCCCGCCCAATCTGGTGCTGGTGATCGCCGATAGTCTCCCTGCGTGGGTGCTGGGCTGTTATGGCAACCAGGAGATCCGGACGCCGAATATCGATCGGATTGCGTTGTCTGGTGCCCGGTTTGTGAATCACTACCTCGGCACAGTGGGCGGAGCGGCAAACCGGGCCACGTTGTTCAGCGGGCGGACGGCGGCCCAGCACGGCGTGCAGGGCCCGGAAGGCTCCCTGGAGCGCGAGGTGCTGGTTTCCGACGTGCTGGTGGCCGCCGGCTATCAGTGCGCGTTTGTGGGGCATTGGGGCGCCGGTGGCGCACAGCCTGGGCACGGGTTCAGCCACGTGGCTGCCGATTCAGCCGAGGCAGTGACGCGCGCGGCCAGCGAGTTTCTGGATCAGCAGGCCAAGGGCAAGCCGTTCCTGCTGACGCTGGCCTATCCGGAACCGGGCGCGCCTGTGGCCAAGGTGCCGGCGAAGTACCTGGAGATGTACAAAAGCGCCACGTTCGACAGCTTCGGCATTCAGCCTGTGGCGGAGAATGCGAAGGCGGGCCAGGAGTTTCTGCGGCGGCCGGTGGAGAGCCTGCGGCAGTACGCGGCGGCAGTGACTGCGCTGGACGGCCAGATTCCGGTGCTACAGCGGAAGTTGATGGCCAACGGGCTGTTTGACAATACGGTTCTGGTCTTCACGTCGGACCGCGGGGCTTTGTTGGGGCGCCACGGGCTGTGGGCGGATGGGCTCGCGTCGGACCCTGTGAACATGTTTGACGAAGCGACCCAGGTGCCGATGATCTGGCAGTGGGCGGGCCGAGTGCCGGTCCACTCGGCGCGGCCGGAGCTGGTCAGTTTCCACGATTTCGTGCCGACGGTCTGCGAACTGACGGGCGTGACTGCGCTGATCGGCAAGGACCTATGCGGGCGGAGTTATCTGCCGCTGGTGCTGAACAAGCCGCTGCCGAAAAAGGAGCCGTGGGACGACGTGGTGTTCGGCCATTTCCGGGACACCGAGATGGTGCGGGACAAGTACTACAAGCTGGTGGTGCGGGGCAAGGGCGAAGGACCGAACGAGCTGTACGACATGCGGAAAGATCCCCGTGAGAGGAACAACCGCTACGGCGAGCCGGGATTTGTGACCGTGCGGGATGCGCTCAGGAAGCAGTTGGCGGCGTGGCGGGCCAAGTGCGCGTAGTTAGGGCTTGTCATGAAACAACCTTTCCATACGGTGAAAACGATCGCTGACGTGCGCGGCTTAGAAAGCGCTTCCGAGCCACGACCGTAAGGGAGTGGATGGATAGGTTATTTCGAAACAGGCCTTTAGCGGCCAAAGACGGCCTTGACGCCGGCGGGTCCGGCAAAGACACAGACGGCGGAGTGGCCGCAGGCAGGGGCGATGGAGAACGTGTGTTGGGCGCCGAACTGCGACTTCATGTAGTTGGCGAAGTTGGTGCCCCGTTCGCGGCGATTGGCGCCCTGAGCGATGGCCGGGCAGCTCTTGTCGAGATTGGGATCGTCCGTGCGGGAGTCCAGTTCGCTGACGATGTAGGCT
>JBBQLF010000318.1:0-6086 GCA_038327695.1 Bryobacterales bacterium | reverse complement strand
GCCGATGTCAGCATTGATGACGCCGACGAGCGTGACGTTGGGAATGTCGTGGCCTTTGGCGATCATCTGCGTTCCGACGAGGATATCGTAGTTGCCCTCCCGAAATCCGCCGAGGATCTGTTCGTAGTGGTTCTTGCCGGTGACTGTGTCGCGGTCCAGGCGTGCGATGCGGGCTCTGGGGAAGTGGCGGTGGAGTTCATCTTCCACCTTTTCGCTGCCGCTGCCGAGGAAGTAGATGTGGTCTGAACCGCACTTGGGGCACTTTTCCGGAACGCGCTGGGCATACTCGCAGTAGTGGCAGAGGAGGCGGTTGTCGCGGCGATGATGGGTGAGCGCGATGGCGCAGTTGACGCATTGGACGCGCTCGCCGCAGGAGCGGCAGGACACCGACGCCGAAAAGCCGCGGCGGTTCATCAGCAGAATGGTCTGTTCGCCGGTGTCGAGTTTGGCCTGCACGGCGTCGATCAGTTTTCGGGAGAACAGCGCGTTCTTGCGCGTTTCGAGGAACTCCTCGCGCAGGTCGACGATCTCGACGACCGGCATGGCGCGGCCACCGACGCGGTCTGGAAGCGAAAGCAGGCGGCTCTTGCCGCGTTCGACGTTGTAGCGGCTTTCCAGGCTGGGCGTGGCCGAGCCGAGGACGACGACGGCGCCGGCCTCGCGGGCCCGGAGGATGGCCACGTCGCGGCCGTTGTAGCGGGGATTTTCCTCCTGCTTGTAGCTCTGGTCGTGTTCCTCATCGACAATGATGAGGCCGAGTGAGGCGACGGGTGCGAAGACGGCCGAACGGGTGCCGACGCCCACCTTGGAAACGCCATTGCGGAGCCGGCGCCACTGTTCGGCCCGTTCGCTGTCGTTGAAGGCGGAATGGAGGATGGAGACCTGGTTGCCGAAGCGGGCCTGGAACTGGCCGGCGGCGGCGGGCGTGAGGGCGATTTCCGGCACCAGCAGGAGGGCGCCGCGGCCGAGGGAGAGGGCGGCTTCGATGGCACTGAGGTAGACTTCCGTCTTGCCGGAGCCGGTGACGCCGTGGAGCAGAAACGTCTGGTACTGGGCGGAGGTGAGGGCGGTCTGGATCTCGGTGAAGGCGGCGAGCTGGGTGTCGCTCAGTTCGTGCCGGGGTTTGGCCCAGGCGGAGTCGCCGGTCAGGGCAACGGGCGTGAGTTGCAGGAGCTGGCGGCGGGCCAACGCGCGGGCCGCCTGGGCGGCATTTTTCACGGCCTGATCCAGCACCTCCAGGTTGTGAGCGCCGGGGTGGAGTTCGAGATAGGCGACGAGTTCGCGCTCGGCCTTGGTGAGCTTGACACCGGCGGGCCGGCCGGTGAATTGAACGCTGAGACGGGCGGCGGGCGCGCGCAGGGGGTCGCGCTCGGCGAGGTTCTGTTCGAGGGTCACGAAGCCTTTCTTCTCGAGCGACTTCATGATCCTCTTGGCGCCTTCGAACTTGTGTTCGAGAGTGGATTCGGACAAGGCGCGGTGTTCCAGGGCACGGAGGATCTCGACGGCGGAGTCGCCGCCGGGCTCGCCCATTAGAAGTTGGCGGGCGACGTCCCGGCCGCTATCGGTGAGGCCCCAGACGCGGGTGTGGCGCATTTCGCCGGCCAGGGGGGCCATGCTGCGCAGGACTTCGCCGAGGGGGGCGCAGTAGTAGTTGGCGACCCAGCGCCCCAGGGCGAGGAGCTTGTCTTCAAAAATCGGCTCGGCGTCCAGCAGGCGCAGAGCCTCTTTGGTTGTGACGTCAGGCGGCGTGTTGTGCGCGTGGACGACCACGCCGGTCAGCTTGCGGGGGCCGAAGGGGACGATGACGCGGCAGCCGATTTTGACGCGATGCCGCAGGGTTTCAGGCAGGCGATAGGTGAAAGCGCGGTCCACCGGGACCGGCAGGCTGACATCGACATATTCAAAAAAAGTGCTCACCGGGTAACCTTTGCCCCCTTGGACGGCGTACTAACTTGGGAAGGAGCCAATTTATGAAAACCCTCTTCTCTATTGTTGTGTGTTTCCTGCTGGTAGCGGGAATCGCGTTAGCCGCCGGGATCGACGGCAAGTGGATGTCTGAGCAAAAGCGCGGCGAGAACACGATCAAGAGCGTGTTCGATTTGAAGGCGGATGGCGCCAAGCTCACAGGCAGCGTCAGCGTGGAACGGCCGCAGGGCGCAGTGAAGACCGACATCGCTGACGGCAAGATCGACGGCAACAAGTTCTCATTTAAGGTGACGACGGAAGGCCGGAATGGCAAGATGACCGTTGCCTACGAAGGGACTGTGGAAGGTGATTCGTTGAAGGGGACCGCGGCCCGCGAAGGCGCCGATCCCCGGCCGTTCGAAGCGAAACGCCAATAGGCGGAAACGCACAAACGGTTTGAAAGGCGGTCTGGCCCGTGAGGGCTGGACCGCCTGTTTTGTTTCTGGCCAGCCGGCGGGTTGGCCGAGCGCCGGCTCCGAACGATGTATGATCTGTAGCTGAGATGAATCGCCGCGAACTGATGAAGCTAACCGGGGCCGGGATGATGGCAGCGCCCCACGTGGCCCTGCCGGGCCGGATGAAATTGGGGACCCAGCACACGTCGGACCCGGCGGCGCTGCGAGTGCTGGCGGCGCTGGGGGTGACACACATCTGTAGCGGACTGCCATCGGCCAAGCTCGACGAGAGCTGGAGTGTGGATGGGCTGAAGAGGTGGAAGGAGCGCCTGGAAGGCGCGGGCGTGCAACTCGCGATGGTGCCTTTGCCGCTGAGTTCGACGATTATCGAAAGAGCGGAGATGCCGAGCATTCTGCTGGGCCAGAGCCCTGAGCGCGAGAAGGCCGTGGATCAGATCTGCGAGATGATCCGCAACGTGGCCGCGGCTGGCATTCCGTCAGTGAAGTACAACATGAGCATCCTCGGCGTGGTGCGGACCGCGCCGGCGACGGGCCGCGGCGGCGCGCAGTACAGCACGTTCAAGTACGCCGATGCGAAGCAGGACACCCTCACCGCCGCCGGGCCGGTGCCGGCGGATCTCTACTGGGAGCGGATCACGTGGTTTCTGGAGCGTGTGGTGCCTGTTGCGGCGGAGTACAAGGTGCGGCTGGCGTGCCATCCGCATGATCCGGGCATGCCGAAGGGGAAGGGCTACAAGGGCGTGGAGACGGTGTTGGGATCGGTGGAGGGGCTGAAGCGTTTTGTCTCCATCCAGGAGAATCCGTATCACGGTTTGAACTTCTGCCAGGGGACCGTGACCGAGATGCTGGCTGACCCGAACGCGGAGATTGGTGACGTAATTCGCTGGTTTGGGAGCAGAAAGAAGCTCTTCAACGTGCATTTTCGCAACATTCAGGGGCACTTTTTGGACTTCCGGGAGACGTATCCGGACAACGGTGACGTGGACATGCTGGCGGCGCTGCGGGCGTACAAAGAGGTGGGCTACGACGGGATGCTGATGCCGGACCACGTACCGAAGGTGGTGGGCGACGACGGCGGGCGGCAATCTTTCGCGTTCTGCTTTGGCTACATCCGGGCGCTGATGCAGGTGGTCGAGCGCGGATAAGAAAACGCCCCGCGGCCGGTTGGGCCGCGGGGCGTTTTGAGTCTTGCCTGAATGACCGCGCTAGAAGCGGTAGTAGAGGCCAAACTGGATGACACGCCGGCCGCTGAGCATGGAGGTGATGCGGCCGAAGGTGGTGGAGTTGATGTCCTGATCACCGATGTAGAAGCTCGGCGTGTTGGTCATGTTGAACCATTCGCTCTTGAACTCCAGGCGCTGCTTCTCCGTGATGGGAATCGTCTTGAGGATTGCCAGGTCCGTGTTCCAGAAATTGGGGCCGGAGAACATGCGGCGCTGGAGAGCCCCAAGCTTACCTGAGGTGGGGTTGTAAAACGCCTGGCCGGTAAACGGCGCGGCGCCATCGGCGCCGACGCCGCGATTGTCGGAGCCGATGGCAGAGGCGCTGATGAAATAGGGGCCATTGCCCGTCTGGCGGAACGCCACCACCTGATCCAGTTGCTCCTTGTTGAGGAGGCTGGTAGCGGTGTTCAGGCCGCTGGAACGGCCGGCGCGATTGAGTGTGCCCCGGTTGGAGTTGATGGAGAACGGCGCACCCGTGGTCCAGGTCATGAGCCCGGAGATGGACCATCCACCCACGATCTTGTCGAGCACCGAGTTGCTGACGTTGAGCAGGCGGCCCTTACCGATGGGCAGGTCCCAGACGCCGTTGAGCTTGAAGGCGTGCGTGAGATCGAACGGCGTGCGGGCGCGCTCGATGGAGGAGTTGGCGTTGTCCAGGAACGGTTCGAAGCGCGTCTGTCCGTCGCCGGCGGAGTCACTCATTACCTTGGCATAGGTGTAGTTGGCCTGGAGTTGGAACCCCTTGGAGAAGAAGCGCCGGTAGTCCACCTGGAGGCCGTTGTAATTCGCGTTCGAGTAGTTGGTCATGACGTTTGTGCCATTGGAGAACGGGTTCCGCACGAAGCTGTAGGCGCCGGCGTAGTTATTCACCTGGTAGTACTGGGCGAGTTCGCCGACCTGCTGCTGCTGGATATAGGCCGTGACGTTGCCGTCAGTACCGAGACGGCCATTGTTGTTCATCGAGGCGAAGAACGGTAGTGGCACGCTGCCGGGTACGGCGGAGTTGTAGGTCGGGTTGAAACCACGCCCCGCGGCTGCCGAGGCCAGTCCGTTCGAGTTGGCGCGGCGGAAGTCGTCCAGGAAATTCGTGCCGGCGCCGGGGATGTTGATCATCACCTGGTTCAGATCAAAGGCACGGAACTGCTTGGTGGAGCGGTTGCCGATGTACCGCACCTCGAGGATGCCCTTTGAGATTTCGCGCTGTACGCTGAAGGACCACTGCTGCACGTAGGGGGTTACGAGATTCGGATCGACGGTGGCAAACGCAGCGCCGGCGCGGTCCAGCGCGTAGTTATCAGAGAACGTGCGCGGCACTTTGTAGACAGGGGGCGCGATGGCCGGCAAGCCGCTGGCGACTGTGTACCTGAGGTTGATCGGCGCCACGTTCTGTTGCAAGCCGGCGTTGGTGTTGACGCTGTTGCGGATGCCGACGATGAATTCGTCGTTGGGGTAGTTGATGGAGTAGCCGGCGCGAATGACGGTCTTGCCGTTGTCCTTAAATGGTTGCCAGGCCAGACCGAGGTTCGGTGAGAAGTTGTTGTAGTCGTTCTTGTACCACGGGCGGCCGACAGCCTTGCCGGCGAAGTCCAGCGTGGAGTTGGACAGGAGCGACGTGACGTAGTTCGGCCCCTGCGGCAGAAGGAAGAGCGCGTTGACCTCGTCGACAGGCGTGTAGTACTCCCAGCGGGTGCCCAGAGTGAGCGTGAGGCGCGGGCTGAATCGCCAGGTGTCGGTGAAGTAGAGGCTGTAGTTCTGTTGGCGCATCTGGCGGAAATTGGTGGCGCCAGAGACGAACCCGGAGGAACGGTCCGTCACGTTGTAGGTCTGGATGGCATTGCTGACCAGGCCAGCGTGGAGGGCCAGGAGCGAATTGGCCGTCGTGACATCGGCGGCGCGGGCGCCTGGGATGATGGTGGTGTTAAACCCTGAGTAGTTGACGCCGTTGATGCCCAGATTGTAGGTGGGGGTGATACCGGCATCATTGTACGGATCGGCGTGCACATTCTGGTATTGGAAGCCAAACGAGAGGGTGTGCTTGCCGATGAACCAGTTGGCATTGTCCTGCAGGTTATAGGTATCGGTGTAGCGGCCCTGTGCGCGGAAGGTGTTCACCGGATTGGAGACTAGAGGCAGGCCGACGATGCCGGTGCCAAAATTCTCGTCGGTGAGGAAGCGGGCTGGGGCGAAGTTGAAGCCGCCGCGCAGCTCGTTGGTCATGTTCGATTTCGGGCTCCAGCGCCAAGTGCCCGACACCAGATTGACTTTGCCGCTGTTGGTCACGATGGGGTAGGCGAGGTAGTTGTTGGCGAGATCGGTGCGGTCGACAATGTCCCGATTCCATATGTAGGATCCAGTGAAAACGTGCTTGGTGGAGTAAACGTAGTCGCCCTTGCCAGTGACGTTGTCCCGTGTCCGGTTATTCCGGATATTGAATCCCCAGCCGGCGGTGTTGAGCCCGTCGCCGATATCAGTCCGGTTGATG
>JBBQLF010000317.1:0-6110 GCA_038327695.1 Bryobacterales bacterium | reverse complement strand
GGGTCCCTCGCGCAACAGTATGGCGAGATTGCCATGGGTGGCCCGCACACCGCCCCCAGAGAGAGGTTCGACGGCGTAACCGGCCGACCGCAGTTCCTCCACACGCTCAGCGAAGGTCCGGACGATCTGTTTGTCCCGCTTGAAAAACATGGGCCGCTCAGGTTTCCTTTTCTCCATTATGGCCCAACCCCATCGCTTCATGAATCCTTTCTCTTCCGCCAGACTCTATAGATTGTTAGAACCGCTCGTTTTCCCTGGGAGGGACAGGCTGATGATCAAGACCACTTTGCTGGCAATGTCGTTTGCGGCCGCGCTGGCCGCGCAATCGATTGAGACAATTCCGTATCGAGTCAATCTCTCGTCGCTGAATGAGGTCCCGCCGGTGTCCGGCGCACCGTCCACCGGGACCGCGACGGTGCTGTTCCATGTGGTGAGGGACGCCAAGGGGGAGATCGTCTCGGGCTCGGTGGACTTCAAGGTCAACTACCGTCTGGGCCAGGAGGCGAACATCACGATGATGCACATTCACCGGGGCGCGGCGGGTGTGAATGGGCCGGTGGTGATCGACAGCGGCCTGCCCGGACCGATTGAAGCTACGACGGCGGGCGTGGTCCGCACGTCGGGTCCTGTGATGCCCAACAACGCGACGGCACTGACGGCCTTCAAGGACGCGATCCAGAATCCGGCAGGGTTCTATGTCAACATGCATACGACGCGAAGCCCGAGCGGCGAGATCCGCGGGCAACTGATGCCGGCCGAGGTGAGCGTCCTGCTGGGCCGGATGTCGCCGGACAACGAGAATCCACCGATCGCCGGACTGAATGCTTCGGCGATCTGCTCTGTGATGGTGATTGCGGCGCGAACAGCGGACGGCGTGCCGGTATCGGCCGAGGTGATTTTTGACGCCAACTACGCCGGGTTCCCGGCCGACACGCTGCTCAGCGGCTTCCACATCCATTTCGGCACGGCCGCCGTGAACGGGCCGGTGGTGATCAATACCGGGCTGAGCGGCCAGGTGCCGGCGGTGGCGGCGGGCGGCAACCTCCACTATGAAGCTCAGATCGATCCGGCCAACGCGGCGCAGTCGGCGGCCGTGCTCGGCCTGTTTGTGGATCCGTCGCAGTTTTATGTGAATCTCCACACGACGGTGAATCCGGGCGGCGCCATTCGCGGGCAGCTACGGAGGACCGATAAGATGACGTTGCAGCAGACGCTGCTACCGTCGAACGAGATTCCCGCGATCGCCATCGACGTCAGCGCACCGGCTTCGCTGACGTTGTACACGACGCGCAACAACGAGGGCTGGATTACGGCGGGCGTGTCCGTGTTCGACGTGAACTACCGGTTTCCCGGGGCGACGCAGTTCACGGGTCTTCACATTCACGGCGGCAAGGTGACTGAGAATGCCGCGGTGATCCTGAACACCGGGTTGGCGGCCGCGAATCAGCCGAACAGCGAATCCGGCTTTGGCAACATCTACCGGGTGACGACACATGGCACGGAGGCCATGATGCAGGCGATGAACCTAATCGCGGCGGATCCGAACGGGACTTACATGAACCTGCATACGACGGTGAACCCGGGCGGTGTGGTGCGGGCGCAGACGGCGCCGCCGCAGGGCGCGCCGAAGATATCGGCGATCATCAGCGGCGCCAGCGACCCGGCCCGCATGGTGGTGGCTCCGCAGGGCTTGATGACGATTTTCGGGGCCAACCTGATGAGCGTGGCGGCGGGCAATGAAGGGTATGATTCGGCGGCTCCGTTGCAGTTGAACGGCACCACGGTGACGATTGGCGGCAAGAGCGCCGCGATCATGCTGATGGGCCGTGAGCCGGGCGCGGTGCCGATGGATTTCATTACGGCGCAGGTCCCGGTGGACTCCGCGGCCGGCGCGCTGAGCGTGGTGGTGGAGACGACGGGCGGCAAGAGCGCCGGCAATACGGCCACGGTGGCGGCGATCGCCCCGGCGCTGTTCTTCGATTCCATCAGCGGCATCGCGTTCCACATGGCCGACTTCACGCTGGTCCGAGCAGATAACCCGGCCGTGGCGGGCGAGCAGATCGGCCTGCTGGCAACGGGACTGGGCCGCACGATCCCGGCGATGGCGACCGGCCAGTTCGGCAGTTCCGACAGCCTGTCGCTGGCGTTGCCGCCGCCGGCGGTCACGCTGGGCGGGCGCCCGGCGCTGGTGGTGGGCGCGGGGGCGGCTCCGGGTGTGGCCGGCCTGTACCTGGTGGTCATCGTGGTGCCCGGCAACGTGACGGGAGTGGTGCCGGCGACGGTGTCCCAGTTGGCGCCTGGTTCGACGACGCCGGTGGTTTCCAACGCCGTCACAATCGCAGTGAAGTAGGGCGGCGTCACGCGCCGTGGGAGAAGCCGGGCCGGTGAGCCCGGCTTTTTTCATGACTAGTAGATCCATATGATTGACCATGCCGTGTCCGGTGTGGGCCAATATGCAGATGAGGATCTGGGGCTTCATTCTCGCTACCGCCGCGCTCACTTTGGGCGCGCAGACCAACGAACAGTTGCTGCGGCTGCGCACGCTGGGCAAGGCGTTCTACGAGAACCCGACGACCCAGACGCAGGCTGTTGAGCAGTTCAAACAGGCCACTCAACTAAACCCCAAGTCCGCCACGGACCGGCTGAATTACGCGTTGGCGTTGCTGCGCGCCGGCAATGGCAAGGACGGAGTGGCGGAACTGGAAGCGGTGCAGAAGATGGACGCCAGGCTCCCGCATACGTGGTTCAACCTGGGCATCGAGTATAAGAAGTTGGGCGAGACCGAGAAAGCGATCGCTCAATTGGAGCAGATGGCGCGGCTGGTTCCGGACGAGCCGATCACGCAATACAATCTGGGCGTGTTGTTTAAGGCCGCCGGGCGGGTGCCGGAGGCCAATGCGAAGTTCGCCTTATCTGCAAGGCTGGATCCGAACTTCGCCGCGCCGCACTTCCAGCTTTTCAATTTCTATCGCCAGCAGAGCCAGGCCGACCGGGCCAAGGAAGAACTGGGGCGGTTTCAGGATCTGAAGAAGCGGCACGACGAGGCGGGGACGGGCAATGAGGACGTCGAGTGGAGCCTCTATTCGGAGGTCTACGATTCCATCGATCCGAAGCTCGCCATCGATACCCGCCCGGCCGCGGCTCTGAAGTTTCTGGCTACGTCGCTGCCCGGCAAGTTCGAGCCGGCCGGCACCTCGCTGCACGTGATTGATTTGGACGGCTCCGGCTCGACAGATCTTCTGGTTGTGTCGACCAACAGCATCGCCACCTTTCGCAAGGGACTGACGCCCGTTCCGCAGCCGGGATTTGCGGGCTTGAAGGGGATCCTGGGCGCTGTGCCTGGCGACTATGACAACGACGGGCTGGTGGATCTGTGCGTCCTGACTACCGCCGGACCGGTGCTGTTCCACAATACGAAGACCGGTTTTCAGCGGGCCGCCAATATTCAGTTGGGCACGGAGCGATTCGATTCGGCGGTCTGGCTGGACTACGATCACGACTACGATCTGGACCTCGTCCTGCTGGGGGCAACGACGAAGTTGCTGCGCAACCAGGGGCCGGCCGGCTTTGCTGACCGGAGTGCCGGCATCCCGTTTGTTGCCGGCCCCGCCGTGTCGGCCGTGACCACGCGTGTGATCCCGGACACCAAATCGCACGATCTGGTGATTGCCTACCGCGAGCGCCCGGCCGTCCTGTACAAAGACCGGCTTGGCGGCAAGTACGAGGCGCAACCCTTGGCTGTGGTTCCGGCCGGGGCTACGGCGCTGGTCGCGGCCGATCTCAACAACGATTCAGCGTTCGATCTGGTCTGGAACAACGGGGCTGCATTGAACAAAGACGGCAAGTTCACGAAGATTGCCTGGTCCGCCGTGGGTTCATTCGCGCTGGCCGACCTGGAGAGCCGCGGCGTGCTGGACGCCGTTGCCAGCGGTTGGGTGCACCGCAACGAGGCGCAGACGATGTTCGGTGACCGCCGCAAAGCGGCTGGTCTGCCCGACAACACCACGTGGCTGGCGGCGGCTGATTTCGATGGCGATGGCAAGACCGATCTGGCGGCGGTCCTCTTTGACGGCACGCTGCAACGCTGCCTCAACCAGACCCCGGCGAAATCGAGTTGGACGCGCGTGCGGATCAACGGCGTGAAGAACCTGAAACTGGCGGCGGGTGCGGAGATCGAAGTAAAGGCCGGCCCGTTTTATCAGAAGCAGGTGTATCGCGGTGTGCCGCTCACGTTCGGATTGCGTGCGACGACGGCCATCGACACCATCCGGATCACGTGGCCCAATGGCCTGATTCAGAACGAGACGCAACCCAAGCTGAATTCGACGCTGATCTATCAGGAGGCGCAGCGGCTGTCCGGATCGTGCCCGTTGATCTGGACCTGGAATGGCGAGAAGTTCGAATACATCACCGATGTGCTGGGCGTGGCGCCTCTGGGCGCGGCGTCGGGCGACGGCAGCTATTTCCCGGTGGACCACGATGAGTATGTGACCATCGCGGGCGAGCGGTTGCGCGAGCAGAATGGGAAGCTGCAGGTTCGGATCACGGAGGAGTTGAGCGAAGTCAGCTACCTGGATCAGATCCGGCTGATCGCCGTGGATCACCCCGCCAGGACGGAGGTGTTTTCGAACGACAAGTGGAAGTCGCCGCCGTTTCCGGAGTTCCGGTTGTATGGGGCCGAACGGCGAATGTATCCGGCGCGGGCGCTGGAAGACGGGCAGCGCGACGTGACCGGCAGCGTCCTCAAATTGGACCGGCGTTACCCGGATGGATTCCGGCGGGACTTGCAGGGCGTGGCGGCGATGCATACGCTGGATCTCGACTTTGGCCGGGCCGCGGCTGGCAACCAGGCCGTTCTGGTGCTGCACGGCTGGGTGGATTGGGCCGACGGCTCGACGTTTCTGGCCCAGGCGCAAGCGGCGGCTGGGGGGCTGGTCACGCCGAAGCTGCAGGTGCGGAATGCGCAGGGGGCATGGCAGACGGTGATCGAAGACATGGGGATGCCGGCGGGCAAGCCGAAGACGATCGCCGTGGATCTGACGGGCAAGTTCCTCTCGGCTTCGCGTGAGATCCGGATCGTAACCAACCTGTGCGTCTACTGGGACGAGATCTTCCTGAGCGAGAGCAACGCGGCGCCGCCAGTGCGGCTGACGGAGTTGAGCGCCGCCACCACCGATCTGCACTTCCGCGGCTTCGCCAGGAACGTGGTGCACCCACTCCGCAAACAGCCGGAAATGTTTTATTACGAAAAGGCCGCCGCGACCTCCATGTGGAACCCCACGCCGGGCCGTTACACGCGATACGGCGACGTCACGCCGTTGCTGGACAGGCCGGACAACCAACTGGTGATCATGGGCTCCGGCGATGAACTGCAGCTCCAGTTCGACGCCCGGGCGCTGCCCGCATTGCCCGCGGGCTGGCGGCGCGACTACCTGTTGAAGGTGGACGGGTGGGCCAAGGATCGCGATGCCAACACAGCGTATTCGCAGACCGTGGAGCCGCTGCCGTTCCGCGGCATGAGCGGGTATCCGTATCCGGCGGACGAGCCGTATCCGGACACGCCGGAACTGCGCGCGTATCGCGAGAAATACAACACGCGTCCAGCGTTGCGTCTGCTGCGGGCGCTGCACGAAACGGGCACACACTCCAAGCAGGGGCATTGAGATGAACATGCCGGCCACCGCCCGCTGGACGGGCCTAGCGCTGCTCGTGTTGCTGGTGAACAGCGCCTATCTGGCTGCCTTCGCTACACCGAGCATTTTCTACATGGGCAACGTGGTGCTGCACATTGGGCTAGGCGGGCTGTGGGCGGGCGGCGTGCTCTGGCTGCTGGCGCGGAATCGGGAGTACCGGACGCTGGCGCTGATCGCCTTGCCGGTGATCGCCACCGGCGCAGCGCTGACCTACACCGGGGCGGGCTTTGATTTCCGGGCGCTGCTTTGGGCGCATATCGGACTGGGCGTGCTGACGGCGCTGGCCGCCGTGGCGCTATTGCGGCGCCGCGAGGTCACGCTGGTAGTGGCAGCCGGGGTTGTGTTCGTGATCGGCGCGGCCGGCTATCAGCGGGCCTTCCCGGAGCACCTGGTGAAAGTGGTTAATCCGCTGCGCGT
>JBBQLF010000316.1:0-6132 GCA_038327695.1 Bryobacterales bacterium | reverse complement strand
GCTCCCTCACGGCCGCGGCTCTGTTACGGGCACGTTTTCATCGGATTTGGCGGCCCGCAGGGCCGTGGGGGACTCCCTGTCGGTCGCGGCTCTCCGTTGAAGACGGGCTTGCGCTCCCTCACGGCCGCGGCTCTGCTACGGGCGCGTTTTCATCGGATTTGGCGGCCCGCAGGGCCGTGGGGGACGCCCTGACGGTCGCGGCTCTCCGTTGAAGACAGGCTTGCGCTCCCTCACGGCCGCGGCTCTGTTACGGGCGCGTTGTCATCGGATTTGGCGGCCCGCAGGGCCGTGGGGGACTCCCTCACGGTCGCGGATCTCCGTTGAAGACGCGCATGCGCTCCCTCACGGCCGCGGCTCTGATACGGGCGCGTTTTCATCGGATTTGGCGGCCCGCAGGGCCGTGGGGGACTCCCTGTCGGTCGCGGCTCTCCGTTGAAGACGGGCTTGCGCTCCCTCACGGCCGCGGCTCCGAATGGATTCAGAGCGTTGTCGCTTCCCAAATCGGTTCAGCACCCCGCTTGACCGGGCCGGGGTGAATGTGTAATTATTCAGTCGAACGAATAAGTATTCACAGGCATGTCATGACTACGCCCCTGCTCGCCGCCCGGAACCTGACCAGTGATCTCGATCTGACGGTGGAGGAGTTGCGCGCGCTGATGGAGTTGGCCGGGGATGTGAAGCGGCAGCCGGGGGCGTACCGGAGCGCGTTGAAGGGGCGGATTGCCAGTCTGCTTTTCGAGAAGCCTTCGTTGCGGACGCGGATTACGTTTGAGGTGGCGGCCAAGCAACTGGGCGGGGATGCCATTCTGCATATGGGGCCGATTGGGGGGCGCGAGCCGGTGGCAGATGTGGCGCGCAACCTGGACCGTTGGACGGATGTGATTGTGGCGCGGACGTTTTCGCAAAAGACCGTCGAGGACTTGGCGAAATACGCGCGGGCGCCGGTGATCAACGCTCTGAGCGACATGTACCATCCGTGCCAGGCGCTGGCGGATATGCAGACGATTCACGAGCATCTGGGCGGGTGGAGCGGGCGCCATCTGGCGTTTGTGGGGGACGGCAACAACGTGGCGCACTCGCTGATGCTGACCGCGGCGCGGCTGGGTTTGAGCTTCACATGCATCACGCCGCCCACCTATGAGCCGAACGCCGGCATTGTGGCGCAGGCGCAGGAGTTTGGCGCGGTGAGCGGGGCGGTGATTGCCACCACCACGGATCTGGAAGAAGGCCTGCGCGGGGCCGATGCGGTCTACACGGATGTGTGGGCGTCAATGGGCCAGGAGCACGAAGCGGCGGCACGCGCGCGTTTGTTCTCGCCGTATCAGGTCAACGCCGGGCTGATGAGCATGGCCTCACCTGGCGCACTGTTTATGCATTGCCTCCCGGCGCACCGCGACGAGGAGGTCACCGAAGATGTGATTGAAGCGAAGACCTCCGTAGTTTTCGATCAGGCCGAGAACCGCCTGCACGCGCAGAAAGCGTTGCTGCTGATGCTGGTGGATGGCCCGGCGCGCTAGCCTAATTACTGAAAGCAGGAAATCATCATGGCACATCCCAAGAAAGTCGCACTCGCCTACTCGGGCGGATTGGACACCTCGATTATTATTCCCTGGCTGAAGGAGAACTACGGCTGCGAAGTGGTGGCCGTGTGCGGCGACATCGGCCAGGGCGGCGACGAGTTGAAGGGCCTGAAAGCGAAGGCGAAGAAGACCGGCGCATCGGAATGCCACGTGGCCGACATGCGCGAGGAGTTCGTCAGGGAGTACCTGTGGCGCATGGTGCGCGCGGGCGGAATTTACGAAGACAAGTACTTGCTGGGCACCTCCATTGCGCGGCCGCTGCTGGCCAAGCGGCAGGTGGAAGTGGCGCTGGAGACGGGGTGCGACGCGCTGGCGCACGGGTGCACGGGCAAGGGCAACGATCAGGTTCGGTTTGAGTTGACTTACAAAGCACTGGCGCCGCATCTGACGGTGATTGCGCCGTGGCGCGAGTGGGACATCGTCAGCCGCGAGGACGCCATCGAGTATGCCGCCCAGCGCAACGTGCCGATCGCGCAGACGACGACGAAGATCTATTCGCGCGACCGGAATATATGGCATATTTCGCACGAAGGGGGCGAGCTGGAAAATCCGGCCAACGCGGCGCCGGATCACATCTGGATGCTGACGAAGTCTCCGGAGCAGGCACCGGACAAGCCGGGCAAGGTGACCATCGGGTTTGAGGCGGGCGTGCCGGTCTCTGTCAACGGAAAGCCGGCCAAGAGCGCGGTGGCGTTGCTGGAGCAGTTGAACAAGATCGGCGCCGAGCACGGAATCGGGCGGATCGATCTGGTGGAGAACCGGTTTGTGGGGATGAAGTCGCGCGGTTGCTATGAGACGCCGGGCGGGGCGCTGATCATGTACGCGCACCGGGAGCTGGAGTCTCTCACGCTGGACAAGAGCACGGCGCACTACAAGCAGCGGCTGGCGCTGGACTGGGCCGAGATTGTCTACAACGGGCTGTGGTTCACGCCGCTGCGCGAGGCGCTGGACAGCTTCTTCGCCGAGGTCTCCAAGCCGGTGACGGGCGAGGTGACGCTGAAGCTGTACAAGGGCAACATTGAGCCGCTGTCGCGCAAATCGGCCAATTCGCTGTACTCGCTGGACATCGCGAGCTTCACGATGGGCGACAGCTACAACCAGAAAGACGCGCTGGGCTTTATCAATTTAATTGGTTTGCCGATCAAAGTGAAGGCGCTGCTCGAGCAATCCAAGAAGGGTCAGTAATGCTCTGGGGCGGCCGGTTTGAAGAGGGGCCTTCCGAGGTATTCCGGCGGTTTTCGTGGTCTCTGCACTTTGACCGCCGGTTGTTTGCCGTGGACATTCAGGGCTCGCAGGCCTACGCGCGGGCGCTTCAGCGGGTGGGGATTGTCTCGTCCGAGGAGTGCCGGCTGATCTGTGACACGCTGGCCTCCATCGACGAGGCCGGCGCGGAGACGGCGCCGGATGAGGACATCCACTCCTACGTGATCCGCTGCCTGAAGGAGAAGGCCGGGGCGGTGGCGGACAAGATCCATACGGGGCGGAGCCGGAACGAGCAGGTGTCGCTGGACGTGCGGTTGTGGCTGCGGGGCGAGATCGACCACACGCTGGCGCTGCTGCGGGCGCTGATGGGCTTTTTGCTGGAGTTTGCTGAGCGGCATCCGGACGCGGTGGTGGCGGGCTACACGCACATGCGGCGGGCGCAGCCGGTGACGTGGGCGCATTATCTGCTGGCCTATTTTGAGATGTTGGCGCGCGATGTGGAGCGGTTCACGCAGGCCCGTGGGCGGGTGAACCAGATGCCGCTGGGCTCCGGCGCGCTGGCCGGATCGGGGTTCCCGGTGGACCGGCAGGCGCTGGCGGCGGAGTTGGGGTTTGAGGGCATCACGCGCAACAGCATGGACGTGAGCGGGGACCGGGATTTCCTGCTGGACTATCTCTCGGCGGCGTCGGTCTGCATGACGCATCTATCGCGGCTGGCCGAGGATTGGATCCTGTATTCGTCCGATGAGTTCGGGTGGCTGGAACTGGGCGATGGGGTGACGAGCGGATCGTCGCTGATGCCGCAGAAGAAGAACCCGGATTCGCTGGAGTTGATTCGCGGGAAGAGCGGGCGCGTGTTCGGCGCGCTGACGTCACTGCTGACGACGATGAAGGGCCTGCCGATGACTTATAACCGCGACATGCAGGAAGATAAAGAGCCGCTGTTTATGGCGGTGGACCAGCTCTGCGGCTCGCTGGAGATGGCGTGCGTGGTGGTGCAAACGACGGTGCTGAAGCCGGCAGCGCCACTGCGGGCGGCCGAAGAGGGCTGGCTGGTGGCGACCGATCTGGCCGAGGCGCTGGCGCGGAGCGGCGTGCCGTTCCACCAGGCGCATACGCTGGTGGGGGAACTGGTGTTGCACAGTGTGAAGCAGGGCCGGCAGCCGGGCGACTGGACGGGCGAAGCGCTGCATGCCTTCGATGCGCGGTTCCCGCCGGAGATGGGCGCGCTGATGAATCCGAGCGAGGGGATGAAGACCCGGACAGCGCCGGGCGGCACGGCGCCGGCGACGGTGGGGGCGGCATTGATCGAGGCCCGGCAACGTTTGGAGGTGCTTTCGCGATGACGAAGAACTACCGGCAGGGGCAGATCCTGAAGTTGATCCGGGGCAAGAAGATCAGCACCCAGGATGAGCTGGCGCGCGAGTTGCGCGAGTTCCAGATTGAGACGACGCAGGTGACGCTATCGCGCGATATCCGCGAGATGAAGCTGGTGAAAACGGCGGATGGGTATCGCGAGACGCTGCCCGATCCGACGGGGCCGAGCTTGTCTCAGGTGATGGCCGAGTACCTGCTGGACGTGCGGCTGGCGCAGAACCAGGTGGTGCTGAAGACCTCGACGGGCAGCGCGAATTCGCTGGCGGTGGCGCTGGACCAGGAGAACTGGGCCGAGATTGCGGGCACGATCGCGGGCGACGACACCATGCTGGTGGTGTGCTGGGACGACCAGCGGGCCAAGGTGGTGCAGGAGCGCCTGTTGGCGTATCTGAACCTCTGATGTTGGGCGCACCGTTGGCCCCAGGGACGAAGGCTCCGGAGTTCACAGCGTATGACCAGGACGGCCACGCGGTGCGGTTGGCGGAGCAGCGCGGCCGGTACGTAATTCTGATTTTTTACCCGGGCGACGACACACCCGGTTGAACGACGCAGTTGGGGGCAGTGCGCGACGCTTGGGCGTCGTTTGCCTCCGCCGGCGCCGTCGTGTACGGCGTGAATCCTTCGAGCGAGAGCAGCCATGGGCGGTTTGCGCAAAAACATACTTTCCCGTTTGCGTTGATTGTGGATCAGGGGGCGCGGATCGCGCGGCTGTATCGCAGCGGGCTGTGGCTGGTGGTGCGGCCGACGGTGTATGTGATTGGGCCGGACGGGGTGATTGTGTATGCGCGGCGGGGGCGGCCGGGGCCGGAGGAGTTGCTGGCACAGTTACAGATTGCGCCAGAGCATCCAGGCGGCTAGGACGAGCAACAGCCAGGCGAAGTAGCGCTGGAGGCGGGCCGGGGCGGTGCGGTGGGACAGCGCGACGCCGAGGGTCATGCCGGCCAGGGCGCAAGCGAGCAGCAAAAGGGCCGAGCGCCAGGGCAGCGTCTGTTGGGCAGCGTGGCCGGCGAAGGCGGCGGCGGAGTTCAGTGCGCTAATGACGAGCGAGGTGGCGACGGCGCGGCGCATGGATAGGCCGGCCAGGTAGATGAGAGCGGGGACGAGGAGAAAGCCGCCGCCGTTGCCGAGGAGGCCGGTGAGCAGGCCGATGGCGGCGCCAGCCAGGGCGAGCCAGGGCCGGGCGGCGCGGGGGTGGGGTGCGTCTTCTGCGGCGTGCTCACGCAACATGCGGAGAGCCATGGCCAGAAGCAGGGCGCTGAAGGTGAGCAGCAAGGCGCGCCCGCTGAGGAGATAGCTGAGGCGCGAGCCGAGGGCGGCGCCGGCGATGCCGGCCGGGGCGAAGAGCAGGACGGACGGCCATTGGATGAAGCCCTGGCGGGCGTTGAGCAGCGCGCCGTAGGCACTGGCGGCGCCGACGAGGAGGATGGAGACGGCGACCGCGGTGTGCGGGTCCAAGCCGACGAGATAGACGAGGACGGGCAGAGCGATGGAGGTTCCGCCCGCGCCCAGGAGGCCGAGCGCGAGGCCAACGGCGAAGAGTCCGAATGCACCGGGCAGCACGATGATGAGTGTAGCGGGATTGGGGGTGGGCTGACGTGGACCGCTGGTGGGCTTGGTGCGCCCGGTAATCCACGTCCCTTCCGGCCGGACCCGCGATGCGGGCGTCAGTTCGTCCGCTGCCATGCCGGTCAGCGGAATCATCGGCACAAACCCCAGCTCGCCCATCAGACGCGTAGCCTCCGGCAGAAGGTCACTCATCGTCTCATGGCACACGGCGAACAGCCAGGGCAGTTGCCGCTCGCCCGCCCAGACGCACGTCGCCCGGGCTGCCCCTCGGCGCTCACGAGAAATGACCCACCTCTGCTCATTTAGAGTTGCCCACGCCGAAAACAGGTTCTGCCACGTGGCGTGGCGCGGGGCTGGCGACATCATCCGCGCCGCTGGCGCGTAAGTCTCTTGCTTTCCTGTAACC
>JBBQLF010000315.1:0-6145 GCA_038327695.1 Bryobacterales bacterium | reverse complement strand
CTTTCTCCGAGCGCAGTTTCATGGACGAGATCAGGCGGCAGAGATTCTGATAACCGGTGCGGTTTTCCACGAGCAGAACATAGCGCCCGCCGGCCGCTGCAGTGACCTCCGCGCCGATGTGCGGGCGAATGCCGGCTTTCTTGGCGGCCATGTAGAAGCGCGGGGCGCCGCTGATATTATCGGTGTCCACCAGCGCGATGGCCGGAATCTCCAGGCGGGCGCATTCCTGGATCAGATCCTCGGGCACCGAGGCGCCTTCCAGAAAGCTGAAGGCCGAGCGGGCGTGCAACTCGGCGTACATCAGTCATAGCTCCCATCGAGGAACCACTGCCCGGCGGTCATATAGAGGCGGTGCACGGAGTGATCGGCCAGCACGATATCGAACTCATCACGGTTCCAGGCCGTAACGGCCCACCACTCGCCCGAAGTCCTCCACGGGCCGGCCGCACGGATCACCTCGCCGGAGACAAGCGCGGAACGGATTTGTTGCGGCCTGCCGTTTTGCATGGTGACTCGCGCCGGCAAGGGCGGGCGAAAGTAACGGAACGCCAGCCGCAGCCTGGCGGCCGGCTCCTCCTTGGGTTCGCCCGGCGCAAACGAGCAGGAACGAAAACAGTAGGCATCCGGCCGGTGCGTGTTCAGGATTTCCGGCGAGCCGGCGCGGTCTGGTCCGGCGAGCGCCCGGAGCCGCTCCAGCAGGATGTGGAGCTTTTCCGGGTCTGGCACAGCGGGGAGAAACAGGCCGCCCTGCACCACGCGCGGGTCCGCCGGATCCATCTCCACCTGGACTGCTACCGTGGCGGCGCTTGGCGGATGTGCGTCCAGGGAAAACTGGACCTGTTTGAGCAGCGCTTTGGGGTCGCGCATGGGGAACGGCAAGTCGAGCACGCGCCGAAACTCGCCGCCGTCATCCAGCTTCAGGACGAGCGTGATGCGCCGGGCGGCCTGCCCATTCTGTTGCAACCTGCCGGCAAGGGCGTGCAACTGCGCCGAGATAATGAACAGAAGCGGCTCCAGCAGGCCGATTGGATCCTCCAACTCCTGACTGAGCACATACTCCACCGCGGGCCGCGCCATGTGGAGAAGTGGATCCCCCTCACCGAGCGCCAGGCGGCGCAACCGGGTGCCGGCTTCGCCCCACCGTTCCACCAGGCCCATCTCCGGCAGCGCCGCCAGTTCACCGAGCGTGCGGATGCCCCACCGCTCCAGAGTCAGCAGAATTTCCGGGTCCACCGCGAGTGCGCCGGCAGCTATGGGCGCCAGCACGCGCGATTCGTGGCCGGCCGCGATGATGGTGGTGCCGGGCAGGTGGCGCGCGGCCAGCGCCGCCGCCGATGGATTGGCGCAGATCGCCAGACGCGCCGTCACGCCCATCTGCGCGCCGCTGCGCTCGATTGCCGCCGCGATGGCGTGGGCGTCGCCGATCAGCCGGCCGAGCCCGGCCACGGAGAATACCACGGTGCCGGCGTCGATAGGCTGAACCAGTGGAGAGAACTCACGCGCCAGTTCCACCAGATGGGGCGAATTGCCATGCAGGCAGGCGAACATGTCATGCCTCCGCGAGCGCCTCTGCCTGGAAGTCCATGCTGACCGGAGCCCTGCCCATCGGTTTGCGGGAGACGGCTTCCGTTTCCAGGCAGTCAATGAGTTGAAACGGTGCTTCGCCGCGCCAGCGGAGCGACTCCTGGCGCAAGGCAAACTGCCTGGCCGCGCAGGACCGGGTCACCGCTTCCCGGGCTAGAACCAGCAGAACGGACGGCGTGTGCTCCACGGCCAGGCGGAAGCGATGCCAATAGGAGATGGGCACCCTGGCGAGAGAGGCTGGCGTGATGTCGCAGAGGTCCAGCACGATCAGGGCGAATCCTCCGCTGTGCAGAATCATGTCTGTGGCTTTCAACGCGATTTCCACGCGATGCCCGCATTGCACCCAGAGGACTTGGCTGAGTTCCGCGCCGGCCCTGCGGGCCGAGGAAGGATCGAAAGAGTCGCCGCCGTCAATGACAGCCACCACTTCGCCCCGCCGCGTGGCCGTGGCGATCATGGATTGGGCGACGGCGGTGCGGCCGGACCCGGGCTGGCCTACAATCTCAGTGATGGCGCCGCGCGGCAGTGCGGCCAGGCCGAGGGTCAGGCACTGGTAGTCTGGGCCAGGGGAGAGAGTGGAAAGAGAAGCCCAGCGGGCAGGTGCCGTCATATTCGCCTTGTATTCGCCTGTTGGCAGTGTAGCTTTGGGGCGGCGGCGTTGTCAAGCGGCGGCTTAACAGGCTGCTGAAATGCTCGCGCGGGCCGCGCCACCACTTGGTGCTGCGTCCTCCAGCGAGGAGGGAGGAGTGATGCGATGCCAATCATCGTGAGCGGCGGCCGGCAAAGCTGGAGGACGCAAGACCAAGTGGCCCAAAGGGTTGCGGCGGCGGCCGGCAAAGCTGGAGGACGCAAGACCAAGTGGCCCAAAGGGTTGCGGCGGCGGCCGGCCGCCGGCTTTGTCGAAGCTCCTCACCGATGTCCGGCATCGCTGTCGTCGCTTCTCCTCGCCTGCGGCCGGACGGCGCTCGCAACGCGGCCGCGGGAGTATTTCAGCAGCCTGTTAATGCTCCTCGCTGGAGTTGGAGACGATGCGCGAGTCCGTGCGGAATTTGCGGTAGTCTTTCCAGGTGACCACCGAGTCGTTGCGGATCTTTTTGAATCCGAGGCGGGCGTTCAATTCGGTGGTGGCCTGGGCGGGGAGCCAGAGTTCAGAGTGCACCCGCGACTGTTGAAACGTGATTTTCGCCCCTGGATCCAGACGGGCCAGCACCCATCCGAACGAAACGGGGGCAATGGTCTCGGCCTCCACCCGGACCCACTGGAGTTCCTTCTGGTCAATCCATAACCGGCCCTGGAATTTCGTCAGAAGCTCCCAGCGTTTGGCCTTGCCCCGGTAGCCGGGTTTGGGCTTGGCGTCGATTACCCAGACGGCGTGCCCGTCGACGGATTCCGGCCCGAGCAGGGTAAAGACGAAGGCGTCCTGGAGTTCCTGCAGGATGTCGCGGCCGTCGTCATCGGCCTTGGCGGGCTTGGCCGCCCGGGACTCATGGCGGCGGAGCGCCTTGTCGAAGCCCTGCCGCGCCTTGCGCGCCTCGTTTTCCGGCAGGGGCTTGTCGTTTTTCGCGATCAGAAGACGAAAGCGCTCCTCGCCAATCATCATTACGTCGAACGTCTCGGACTCCGTTTTGACCACCTTGCCCTGACGGTCTCTCTCGCGGGTTTCGGTTCGCTGAACGTAAGTGTAATCTTTTGTACGGTTTGCGTTGATTCGATCTTTCTGCACGCTGCGGCGTACGAGTTCGCGCGGATCCGGCGGCACCACTTGGGCAAATTGGGCAAATTGGGCAAATTGGGCAAAGACGCTGGGCGTTATCGCTGTAAACAGGAACAAGGCTACGGTTCGCATGTTGAGTAGTTGGTGTAAGCTAAGGCTGAGCGCTAGATGAAGTTGCGTTATTGTTCGACGATAGAATCACGGGCTGATGAGTTTCGCCAGCGGCTTGAGGCCCTGGGTCATGAACTGGTGGATGCGGCCGGCGTGACAAACGGCGCACGCGGGTGTGAATTTTTCCTCCTGCAACTTCCACCGGTCCTGGCGGATGCCGAAGCGATGATCCGGACTCAGCGGCAACTCCTCGCCGGGGGACTACCCCAGATGATATGCGGCTCCTGGACGGACCCCGAACCGGTCAGCCGGTTGCTGGCTGCCGGGGCCGATGACTACGTCCCAATAGACATAGAGACGCAGCATCTGGGCCTAAGATTGCATATCTTCGCGCTGCAATGCACGCAGCGATCCAGTGATTCTGAGCGCTTGCGTCTGGAAGCACAACTGCTCAAGAACCAACGGCTGCAGACGCTGGCGTCGCTGGCCGGCCGGATCGCTCATGATTACAACAACTTGCTCTCCGTGATTCAGGGCAATGCGGAACTGGCCTTAATGGACGTCTCGCTGGATGCGCCGGTCCGTTACAGCCTGGAGCAAGTTGACTCAGCGGCGCACCGGGCGGCGGAGATCAGCCGGCAGATGCTGACGTTTCGCGGCAGCAACTCGGATTCAAAGCGCATCCGAACGCTCAACCTGGGTCAGCTGATCCGCGATATTGGAGAACTGCTGCGCGTCTCGGTCTCGCGCAATTGCAGGATTGAGTACCGGTTCGACAAGGCCGCGCCGCTGATGGCTGGCGACCCGGAGGTTCTGCGCCAGTTGGTGATGATCGTTGTGGAGAACGCATCGGCGGCACTGGGGCCGGGCGGCGGCCTGATTCAGATCCGCACCCGCCGCCAGGAGGGGGAGGGCGCTCCGGGGCTCGTTCTGGAGGTGCACTACAGCGGGAGCGGACCAGCTGTGGACGGCGATAGCAGCTCCGGACTGGCGGCCGTCCAGATGATCGCCCGGGAGTGCGGTACGGAAGCAGTCTGGACGATGGAGGGGGCGGGGTGGACCTGCGGGATGGCTTTCCCATGGGCGGGCGGGCCAGAAGCACCGTCGATGCCCGGCGAGTCAGGCAGATCCGCCGGCGCCGTATTGCTGATCGACGACGATGAAGCGGTCCGCGGGGCGGCCCACCGGATCCTGCGGCGTGCGGGCTTTACGGTCTTTGAAGCGTCCTTTGGCGAAGAAGGCCTGGCCGTGGTGGCGCAGGTTGGGTCCGCGCTGGACGCCGTTCTATTGGATCTGAACATGCCGGGGATGGAATGCCGGCTCCTGCTCGAGAAACTCCGGCGAATGCAGCCCGAACTCCGGCTGGTGGTCTGGAGCGGGTGCTCCGAGGAGGTGGCCCGGGAACGGCTGGCCGGCGCACCCGATATCGCCTTCATTGGGAAGACGGCCAAGATGGGTGAACTGGCCGGCGCGCTTCAGCTTCTGCTGGCGGAGTGAGCCGTGATAAGATAGCCGCCGTCTTGCCAGCCATGCGCTCGCCAAAGCTGCTGATCAGCTACAGCCATGATTCGGAGGCGCACCAGGACCGTGTGCGCCAACTGGCCGACCGGCTGCGCGCCGGCGGCGTGGATGCGTGGATTGACCAGTACGCGCCCGCCCCGCCGGAGGGGTGGCCGATGTGGATGCAGGGGCAGATTGTGAACGCGGACTTCGTGGTCCTCGTCTGCACGGAGACGTATCTGCGGCGGGTGGAGCGCCGGGAGGAGCCGGGTAAGGGACTTGGCGTGCTGTGGGAGGCCAAGCTGATCTACAACCTGATGTACCCGGAGGACTCCGCCGTTCAGAAGTTCATCCCGGTGTTGTTTGCCGACGGCCAGCCGTCCTCAATTCCACTGCCCCTGCGCGGGCTGACGCACTACCGGGTGGATCTGCCGGAGGGCTATGAGGATCTGTGCCGCCACATCACCAACCAGCCGCGTTACCAGGTCCCGGCGCTGGGAGCGATGCGGGCGATGCCGGCCAAAGAGGCCGTCAGCTTTCCGGCCTCGCTGGGCGCCAAACCGGTGCTGCCGCCCACATCGATGGAGCAACGGCGCCGGCAGCAACTGATCAAAGAGGTCCGGCTGGACTGGATCGACGGTGTGCTGAACCAGTCGCTGTATCAGGTAGGGCGGATTGAATTGGGAGTCGCCGGTAAATCGGAAATGGTGGAGCAGCCGCTGAACGCGGTGGTTCAGGTTCCGGACCGGGTTGCGCGCGAGTTTCCGCCGGGTACGCCGATCAGCCAGGTGTTCGATGAGCAGGCGGGCGCCCTGCTGATCCTGGGCGCTCCTGGAACGGGGAAGACGACGTTTCTGCTGGAACTGGCGCGGGATTTGCTGGTCCGCGCGGAGGCCGATGAGAGCCATCCGATCCCGGTTGTATTCAACCTGTCTTCGTGGGCGGTGCGGCGGGCATCGCTGGTCGAGTGGCTGGTTTCGGAGTTGAATGAACGGAGCAACGTGCCCAAGAAGCTGGCGCGCCAATGGGTGGAAAGCGAACAGATTCTGCCCTTGCTGGATGGTCTGGATGAGGTAGATGACTCGCACCGCGAGGCGTGCGTGGCCGCGATCAACAGCTTCCGCCGCGAGCATGGCCTGCTGCCGATCGCGGTTTGTAGCCGGATTGCGGATTACGAAGCGCTGGGCACAAAGCTCCGCCTGCGGACTGCGCTGGAGGTCCAGCCACTGACCCGCA
>JBBQLF010000314.1:0-6154 GCA_038327695.1 Bryobacterales bacterium | reverse complement strand
CAGCCAGCTTCAACGTCTTCGCCTCGCCCAGCATCCCCGGATTCAGGAATTCAAACAGACTCCACAGTTCGCCCAGGTGGTTTTCCACCGGCGTGCCGCTCAGGGCCAGCCGGTGGCGGCCCTTCAGCAACCGCACCGCCTTGGCCGAAGCGGTTGAAGCGTTCTTGATCGCCTGAGCCTCATCGAGCACGACATAGTCGAACTCCTGGTCTCGCATTCGCGGCACGTCACGCACGAGCGTCCCATACGTCGTCAGGATTAAGTGATTCGATCCGATCAGACCCGCATCCCGCGAGAGCCCCGTGTACTCGAGCACCCGCAATTGTGGTGTGAACCGCTCCGCCTCTTGCCGCCAGTTGAAAATCAGCGATTTCGGCGCTACCACCAGCGACGGCCCTGCCCCCTCCACGCGCCGCCCTTCCAGCACCGCCAACACCTGCGCCGTTTTGCCCACGCCCATGTCGTCGGCCAGACAACCGCCGAAGCCGAACTCGCGCAGGAACTCCATCCACCCCAGGCCCTCCCGCTGGTAGTCTCGCAGCACGCCCACAAAGCCCGGGGGCTGCTCCAGCGCCCTCACGCCCGTAAAACTCCGCAGCCGCGCCCGTGCTCGTTCGAACAGTTCGTCCGCGTGCACCTCACCCTGGGACGCGAGCAGCGCATCCAGCAACCCCGCCTGATTGGTCTGGAACCGAAGATGGTCCTCTTCGCTGCGACCTAATCCAGCCAGTGGTGCAAACCGTTCCAGCCACTCTTCCGGCAACAGCCCGTACGTCCCGTCGCCCAGCAACACCATGCTGTCGCCGCGCCGCAACGCTGCCAGCAACTGCGGCAGCGTTGCATTTTCTCCACCGAATTCGACTTCGCCGCGCATCTCAAACCAGTCGATGCCGGATGTCACGGATACCCGCGTTGCCCCAGGCGCTCGAAAGGCCTTGCCTTCCGCCTCCACTCGCCAGCCCTCGTGCACCAGTTCCCGCACAACGGCAGGCAACCGCTTCGGAGGCAACCTCCATCGCTCCTCGCCGCGCAGCATCTCCACCCGCAGCCCCAGCTCTTCCAGCCGCTGCCGTGCCGCGCTCTCCTGCACCCCGTCGCGAGGCACGTGTACCCGTTCCTGGCACAGGTAGAAACCCGCACTCTGATTCCCGCTGCCCACCGACCGGTCGCCATAGCGGAACACTAGTTCCGCCCACAACTGTTCCGACACCCGCGCCCGCTCACTGTGAAACCGCACCGCCGGCTGTAGCGCACGCAGCTCTTCGGTCCAATGCCAATCTGCCGGCAGTATCAGTGGAGGCGTTCGGTCGTTCGCAGTCAGCGTTTCGAGCAACTCATCCAGCTCCGTCGTCTCCACGACGATCGACTCGGACGTCCGCAACTCCCGGACCCACGCAAAGTTCGGCCCGGCCGTGAAACGCGCCACAGTCTCCTTCCCAATCATCAGGCCGTCGCCCAAGAGCAACAGCGGCGTGCGCAACTCCATCCGTTCCGCGCCCCGCCTGAGAGCACCCTCCAGCCTCCAATTGCCGGCTCCGTCTGCGCGCAACTCGAGTACAAACTGCCAGGGCTCACCGCCGTCCCAAGCCAGGGCCGGCCCAATCTCCGCCAATGGCCCAGGGTGCGTCCGCAACCGCCCGGTCCGCGCCATTCGCGGCGCCAGAAGCAACGCCAGCTCACCTGTCAATTGCACCCGGTTCGGCAGCGCCTCGTAGGTCGGCGCCGCCATGTAGCCGTAGTTCACACGCCCGCCCGCAAGCTGAGCCAGAATTTCCCGGTCCTCCGGATCCGGCACGCTACCCAGATCCGCCAGCCGAAGGCTCAGGTCTCTCGGCTTGCCCAGCTCTCCACTCTGCTTCGGCTGCTGCTGATGCAGCGTGATCACCAGGGCGCCGGCGTTCCGTGACCCCTGCGTGTCCACCGCATACAGGATCTCCGTCCCCGCCGGCCATGCCCGGTGCGAAGTCTGCGTCTCGCCCCCCTGGCCGAGAATTCCCGTCACGCGCCGGCGCCAATCTGAGAGGCGGCCCGGCGGTGGCTTTAGCGCAAACTCCCCGTCCTTGCTGTCAAAATCCTCCCCGTCGTCGTCCATCATGATCAGCCGCGACGTCCGCGTCGCTGCCCGCAGATACCGTTCATTGTCCGCAGTCAGGGCCAGGGCCCAAAGGTGCTTGCACGATCCGTTGGATTCGAAGTACGCACAGTTGCACGCCGCATACAGCGCCCCATTGGAGTAACGCATCGAAGTTTCGTACAGACTCGTACCGCGCACAATCGCTTCCACGGCGGCCTCGTCGCCCCGCACGATCTTCACACGCCGGGCACGGAAATACTCCAGTCCGCGGTGTCGCACCACCGCGGAAAAGTCACGCGCCAGCAATTGTGTTAACCGGTACTCGGCCATCGCTCCTCGAGAAACCTCGCGCAACCCGCATCCTACCATGCCGGTCCCGCTTGACCCGTCTATCGCTTTACACTTCACACTAGGCCTATGAAATCCCTCACGCGTACTCATCAATTCGCTGTCAGCGCCTCGCCGGAAAAGGTCTTCCCCCTTCTCTGCCCCGTGCGTGAATATGAGTGGATCCCCACTTGGCACTGCGAGATGCTCCATTCGCAATCCGGCGTTGCCGAACAGGATTGCGTCTTCCGCACCAACTTCCCGGACACCGGTCCCATGACTTGGGTGGTCAGCCGCTACGAGCCACCCACTCTCATCGAATTCACGTGCTTCACCCCTGCCGGCCTCGTCATGCGCCTGAGCATTAAGCTCCACACCGAAGACACCCTCACTCACCTCCATTGGAGCCGCCGCTGGCTCGCCACCACGCCCGCGGCCGAGGCCTGGATCGCCGGCTACACCGGCGAGGCCTTCGCCGCCACGATGGCCACGCTCCAGGCCACGCTCACCCACTACCTCGCCACCGGGGAGATGCTCCGCCCATGACCATCACCGCCCTGGCCCGCCAGCACGGCCTCTCCCGCGCCACGCTGCTCTACTATGACCGTCTGGGCCTTCTCTCCCCCTCTACCCGCCAGGCCAACGGCTACCGCCGCTACTCGCCGAAAGACGCCGCGCGCCTCAGTCAGATCTGCCTCTACCGCCAAACCGGTCTACCCCTCGCCGATATCCGCAAGCTCCTCGACAAACCCCACAAGGAGTTAGCCGCGGCCCTGGAGCGCCAACTCCATGAGCTAGCCACGCAAATCGAAGCCCTCCGCAGCCGCCAGCGCGTCATCATCGAACTGCTCCGCAATCGCCGCCTCCTGGAGAAGGTCAACATCATGAACCGCGAGACGTGGGTGAAGCTCCTCCGCGCCTCCGGATTCACCGACGAAAACCTCCACCAGTGGCACCGCGATTTCGAGCGCCTGGACCCGGACCACCACCAGCGCTTCCTCGAATTCCTCGCTATCCCCGCCGACGAGGTCCAGGCCATCCGCGCCTGGTCGAAACAGGCATAGAATAGCGGTCATGCTCCGCCGCAACTTCCTCGCCACCTCCGCCGCCGCAGCCCTGCCCTCGTTCTCCCAATCCGGCCGCCGCCCCAACATCCTCTACATCATGGCCGACGACCACGCCTCCCACGCCATCTCGGCCTACGGCAGCCGCGTCAATAGCACGCCGAACATTGACCGCATCGCCCGCCAGGGCGTCCGCCTCGACAACTGCTTCTGCACCAACTCCATCTGCACGCCTTCGCGCGGCGTCATCCTCACCGGCCAGTACAGCCACATCACCGGTGTCAAGACGCTCAACGATCCGCTCGACCCCGCCCGCCAGAACGTCGCCAAGCTCCTCCAGGCCGGCGGCTACTCCACCGCCATGATCGGCAAGTGGCACCTCCACAAAGACCCCTCCGGCTTCGACTACTGGAACATCCTCCCCGGCCAGGGTGCCTACTTCGACCCCGCCATGATCGAGAACGGCGACAAGCGCAAGTACACCGGCTACACCACGGACCTGATCGCCGATCACTCCCTCGCCTGGCTCCAGCGCCGCCCAAAAAACAAGCCCTTCTTCCTCATGTGCCACCACAAGGCGCCCCACCGCAACTGGCAGCCCGCACCCAAGTACGCGCACCTGTTCGACGGCCAGACCATCCCCGAGCCCGCCAATCTCTTCGACGACTACAGCCACCGCTCCCAGGCCGCCCGCCTCGCCGCCATGCGCGTCGGCGAGCACATGACCAAGTCCGACGTGAAGGTGGACATCCCCCCCGATCTCAAAGGCAACGACCTCCGCCGCTGGGCTTATCAGTACTACATGAAGGACTATCTGCGCTGCATCCAAAGCGTCGATGACAACGTCGGCCGCATGCTGGACTACCTCAAGGCCGAGGATCTCGAAAAAGACACCATCGTCATCTACACCTCAGACCAGGGCTTCTTCCTCGGCGACCACGGCTGGTTCGACAAGCGCTTCATGTACGAAGAGTCCCTCCGCATGCCGTTCCTCATGCAGTATCCGCGCGAGCTCAAACCCGGCGCCGTCAACAAAGACATCACGCTCAACCTCGATTTCGCCGAGCTCTTCCTGGACTACGCCGGCCAACCCATACCAGCTGATATGCAGGGCCGCAGCTTCCGCCAAAACCTCACAGGCCAAACGCCCAAAGACTGGCGCCAGTCCATGTACTACCGCTACTGGATGCACATGAGCAATGACCACAAGGTCCCCGGCCACTACGGCGTCCGCACCAGGACGCACAAGCTGATCTTCTACTACGGCAAAGCCCTGGGCAACACCGGCACCAGCCCGGTCGATACCCCGCCGGAATGGGAACTCTTCGATCTGGTGAAAGACCCCGGGGAGATGCGCAGCGTCTACGGCGAGCCCGCCTACGCCAAGGTCACCGCTACGCTCAAGCAGGAACTGGCCCGCCTCCAGCAGCAGTACAAAGACCAGCCCGCCGAGTGAGCGTCTACTTCAGCATCGACCGCACAAGGGACTCCAGCTCCGCCTTCAGCCGCCGGTGCTCCTCCGGATTCGCCGGCCCCGCAAATCCGGTGTGAATCGCCCGCACCTTGTGATCCCGGCCCAGGTACAACGCCGCCGGATAGGCCGAGAAGCTCGCCAACTGCGGCAGCTTCCGCAGCACCTCGCCCTCTTCCGTCGTCCCGGCCAGCAGCATCGGGTAGGTGATCCCGTGGCGCTTGCTGAAGGCCCGCAGCATCTCCCGGTCCCGCTCCACTTCGCCCGTGTACTCAAAGCCCAGCCCCACAATCTCCAGCCCCTGCGCGCGGTAGCGGCGGTACAGTTCCATCAGGAACTCCGCCTCGTCGTGGCAGTTCGGGCACCATGAGCCCATGATCGTCGCGATCACCGCCTTGCCCCGAAAACGCTCATCTTCCAGCGACACCCATCGCCCGTCCAAGTCCTGGAATCGGAGCTGGAACGGTTCGGCCGGGTTCTTCACCGCCACGTATCGCGTCGGATCCGGCGGCTCGGGAATGCCCGACGCTTTCGCCTGTTCCATCCGCACGGCCCGGAAGCCCGTCTTGCGGTCCAGTTGCCCTTTCAGCGTGCCGTCCGCCGCCAGTTCCGCCTCCAGCAGCGTGGCCCGAATCCCGTCGAAATGCGACAGTGTCAACCGCGAACCGCGCACTGTTCCAGCTAGCGTGCCAAAATCACCATCCACGCGCTGGATCGTCCCCGTCACCTGATCGCCGTTCTGCCGGAACCATCCGTCCATCTCCCGAACGCCCTTCTCCGCGTCGGTCTGGATCCGCCACAGTCCGCCAAACTGAGCCACTTTGACGCCCTCGGCCGCCGGCGCTGGCGCCACAAACGGCGTCGCCGAAAAGCCGCGCTCCACCAACCCGGCGCGCGTGCGCCGCGTGTAGGCGCCACTCAGACGCCCGCCTGCCAGCTTCGCCTTCAGATCCGAATCAAAGTAGGCCCACCGCAAGTGCAGCCTGCCGCTCTCATAGGTCGCCGACGTGCTCCAGACGCGCTGGTCGCCGTCCTGCAGCGCTCCCTTCAGCGCCGGGCCCGCACCCTGTAACTCCAGCTTAAACGGCACCTGGCGCCCTTCCAGGGTCAGCACGGCGTCCCACAGCCCGCGTGGCAACTCCTGCGCGGCGCAGCCGGCGGCAATCAGCAAAACGAGTACGGGTAGTCGCATTTCAGTCCTTGTTTGTATTGTAAGGA